>SKRC01000032.1 GCA_007118695.1 Balneolaceae bacterium
CCTCGGAGGGGAGACGCCTGACCAAAGGTCAGGCTGAGGGGTGTTCGGCAATCATACCTCTCTTTGTTTATAAACCCATCGTTCACAAATCACACGGCGCTTACTGCGTTCCATTGCCACTGTATTGTTCGTCGTTTATTACCCCCATCGTTCACGGATCTCACAGCGCTTACTGCGTTCCATATATCAGCGGTGAATCGGGGCCGAGCGGTAATCCCAACAGGATCCAGATGACCAGGGTGATCGTGCTTAAAATTCCAAAAGCTATGGAAAACGGCACCATCAGTGAAATCAGGGTTCCAAGGCCAATGTCTTTCTGGTATTTTTGGGCAAAAATAATCACCAGGGGGAAGTAAGGCAGCAACGGGGTTAATATATTGGTGAATGAGTCTCCAATGCGATATGCTGCCTGTGTCAATTCCGGTGAGTAGCCCATCAGCATCAGCATTGGCACAAACACCGGGGCCATAATCGCCCATTTTGCCGATGCACTCCCGATAAACAGGTTGATAAAGGCCGATACAAAAATAAATGCCACAATCAACGGAATCCCGCCAAACCCGATACCCTGCAGCACCTCTGCACCTGTCACAGCAATGATCAGGCCGAGATTCGACCAATTGAAGAAAGCGATCAGATGCGCCGCTACAAAGGCAAGAACAATATAAGCGCCCATGCTGGCCATCGAATCAGCCGTCATTTTTGCTACATCCTTGTCGCTTTTAATCTGTTTGGTTACGATACCATAGGCAATGCCGGGCAGCAGAAATATGAAAAAGATGATTGCCACAAGACTTTGGTAAAATGGTACCAGGTCACCGTCTTCGCCCCGCAACGGTGCATTTTCGGGAATGACTAGAAAGGCGGTGGCAATCAGCGAAAGCAGCACAACGATTCCGGCCCAGCGATGACCTTTTTTGACCAAAGGCGTAATTTTCGTGTTTTCATCTTCCTCCTCCATGTCTTCCGGGGTTCCTTCATATTTCCCAAGCCGCGGTTCGATGATTTTTTCGGTTACATACCAGCCCGATAATACAAAAACCGGAACCAACGCTATCATGATGTACCAGTTGGCGGCAACATTAACAAAATAATCGGTATCGACGATACGGGCTGCCGGGCCGGTAAATCCGACCAGAAGCGGATCCAGACTGGTCAGTAACAGGTTGGCACTAAACCCGGCAGAAACGCCGGCGAATGCAGCGGCAAGTCCAGCCAGGGGGTGCCTGCCAATCCCATAGAAAATGACCGCACCAAGCGGAATTAAAACCACATAACCGGCATCGGCAGCCAAACTGCTCATGATGCCAGCAAATACAATAGCGGCGGTAATCAGGGAACTCGGGGTCCCTTCTACAAAGCGCTTCAGGGAAGTTGTCACCAGTCCTGTCCGGTCAGCAACCCCGATACCCAGCATTACGACCAGCACCAGTCCAAGCGGTGGAAACTCGGCAAAAGTCTGGGGCATCTCTCTGAACATTCTTTGGATATTCTCCCCGCTGAACAGATTGACCGCTTCGATCTCCTCCCCGGTATTGGGATGAATAACACTGACTCCAAAAAGGTAGCTGAAAAGGGAGATGAACATCACAATTGCAATGATAATCACAAACACCGTTACCGGATCAGGCAACTTATTCCCCCCTCTTTCCACTACATCAAGGAACCAGTTAAAAAAACCTCTTTTAGAATCTTGTTCACCTTTGGCAGGTTCATTTTCTCCGTTTCCGGAGTCCTGTTTCAAATCGTTGTTCTTTTCACTCACGATAGTATCGTTTGATTAAAAAGGACTGCATCTCCATAACCGCAGGAAAATAATAGTTTCCATTCAGGATGCAAGAAAAAACGAATGAATATCGAATATTGAACATACGAATATCGAATGATGAACAATGGAATATCGAATATCGGATAATGGAATAACGAATATTGAATAGTAGGGCAATCGAAAGTCAGATGTTGCATGATGGATAAGGAATTCGCTATTCAACATTCACTATTCAATTCTACATTCGACTGATATTGTTCGACGTTCGAATGTTCTATTGTTCGAAAGTTCGTCATTCCATTGTTCAATATTCGATATTCGATATTCGATCACCCGTCGGTGATGCACCCCAGCGACGCTGAAGAAACAGTCAGCGCGTATTTTTTCAGGATCCCTTTATTGAAAACCGGCTCTGGCTGTTTCCATTTTTTCCGCCGCTCAGCCATTTCCGCTTCACTGATCTGTATATCCACTTTCCTTTGTTCAGAATCGATGGTGATGGTGTCGCCATTTTGAACAAGCGCAATAGGCCCGCCATCCTGCGCTTCGGGTGCTACATGGCCGAGCACAAATCCATGTGTACCTCCCGAGAACCGCCCGTCTGTGATCAGGGCCACACTGCCACCAAGGCCGGCGCCCATAATTGCCGCCGTGATCGAGAGCATCTCCCGCATGCCCGGCCCCCCCTTCGGGCCTTCATAGCGGATGACGACGACATCTCCCTTTTTCACCTCGCCTCCCTGGATAGCGGTCAGGCTCTCTTCTTCCGAGTTATATACTTTGGCGGTTCCCGAAAACCGTGTTCCCTCTTTCCCGGTAATTTTGGCCACACTACCTTCCGGGGCGAGATTGCCATAGAGAATATCGAGGTGGCCTGTTTTTTTAATCGGATTTGAAATGGGCATGATGACCTTCTGCTCTTCGAGTAATTCCGGGAATGTACTGGCATTTTCTTCCAGTGTCTTGCCGGTAACAGTTTGGCAATCCCCATGCAAGAATCCCTCTTCCAGCAGCATTTTCTGGACACCGGGTACCCCTCCCACGTTATAAAGGTCTTCCATTACGTATTTTCCACTCGGTTTGAGATCGGCCAAAAAAGGCGTCCGGCTGCTGATCTCCTGGAAATCATCGATCGTAAACGGAATATCTGCGGCATGGGCAATGGCAAGCATATGGATGACAGCGTTGGTAGAACCGCCCAGGGCAATGATCATGGTCACCGCATTTTCAATCGATTTTTTTGTAATAATATCTTTCGGTTTCAAATCCTTTTTCAGCAAGGTCAATATCGCTTCCCCCGCTTTTTTGCATTCTTCCTTCTTCTGATCGTGGGTCGCAGGAATGGAAGAGCTGTACGGAAGGCTCATCCCGAGAGTTTCAATGGCCGAAGCCATCGTATTGGCTGTATACATTCCACCGCAAGCGCCTGCACCCGGACAGGCGTGGCGCAGCACCTCGTTCATCTGATCCTTGCTATACTCTTTAGAAAGGTATTTTCCATACGATTCAAATGCCGATACAATATCCAGTTTTTCACCATTTAAATTTCCCGGCCTGATCGTGCCACCATACACCATGATGGATGGCCTGTTCACCCGTGCCATTGCCATAACCGAACCTGGCATATTCTTGTCGCATCCTACCACCGAAATATTGGCATCATACCACTGTGCATTCATAACAGTTTCGATGGAATCGGCAATGATATCACGCGAGGGGAGTGAGAACTTCATGCCCTGGGTGCCCATGGAAATACCGTCGCTCACGCCAATAGTGTGAAATATGTATCCAACCATCCCGGAGTTGCGCACCCCATCGCGGATCACTGCCGCCAGATCATTTAAATGCATGTTGCAAGGATTGCCTTCCCAGCCGGTACTGGCAATACCAACTTGGGCTTTTTTCATGTCATCCTCGCTCAATCCAGTGGCATAAAGCATCGCCTTTGAGCCGACCTGAGCTTCTTCCTGGGTAATTCTGGAACTAAATTTATTCAATTTCACGGGCATCGGTGCTATCCTGTTAATTTATTGCACGCCATGTACTTAATATATAATATATCTTTAAGTGGAAGCGCTTTTAAAAGTTATGTTGATTTCTGTATTTATACTTGTGATAATAACATAATATTTTTCTTGACTACAAAATTATCGTTGGATAACTTATTGAAAGCGATATAATTAAAAAAGCCGCGAAATTGAAAACCACTTTACCACATACACATTTCAATACTCAAAGGCGCCAGCCACGGGTGGAGAGCGGTGTATCCGTTGAAAAAAATTTCGCATCTGAATTATCACTTCATATCGCACAGGTAGATGAGAATAATCGTATTGGCATTATCAGCCAATTACTAATTCTATCTATCCTAATCTCTGGCATTATTAACCTAATTCTAATTATTAGCTAACCATACACGCCAGAGGTTAGAACTTCCCTTCAAAATCAGATTCACATTTTAAGAAAGTTTAACCTCTGGCGGGAAAACTACATCCGCGAGGTCATATGAGTTTACCCCGACATGCAAAACCGCTTCAGAAGTCAACGAATGAGGAGACATCCAATTCAGTTGAAGTTCAATCTGCGGAGTCAAAACAATTAAATGGTGCAGGTATTTTTATCAACACATTGAAGGACTTGGGTGTTGATACGATATTTGGCTATCCGGGTGGAGCCGTTCTCCCCGTTTACGATGCCCTGTTCGATGTGCATGATATCAAACATGTATTGATCAGGCACGAACAGGCCGGTACTCATGCTGCTGATGGTTACGCCCGTGCAACCGGAAAGCCGGGTGTTGTCCTGGTCACTTCCGGGCCGGGTGGAACCAACACCGTAACCGGAATTGCCACAGCGGCTATGGACTCCATTCCGATGGTCGTCTTTACCGGGCAGGTCCCAACCGGTGTGATCGGAAACGATGCCTTCCAGGAAGCTGATATCGTAGGCATCACAAGGCCGATCACCAAGCACAATTATCTTGTCAGAGATGTAAACAATCTTGAGGCGGTAATACGCGAAGCGTTTCATATTGCAACAAAAGGCAGGCCGGGGCCTGTACTTGTGGACCTCCCGAAAGACATGCTCAACTCCAAAGGGCGGTACACAGGGCTTAAGAGTGTAAAAATCCCCAGCTTCAAACCGACTACCAACGGAAGCCATACCCAGATTGCCAAAGCGGCAAAAATGATTTCTGAAGCCAGGAAACCCCTGCTTTATGCCGGTGGCGGAGTAATGCTGGGTGAAGCGTGGTCGGAATTGACTACCCTCGCGGAACGATTGGACATTCCTGTCACCACCACCTTGATGGGGCTGGGGTGTTTCCCGGAAAGCAAACCTCAATCACTCGGCATGCTGGGGATGCATGGAACCTGGACAGCCAATATGGCTACAACGGAGTGCGACCTTCTCATCGCAGTAGGTGCCCGGTTTGACGATCGTGTAACAGGCCGCCTTGACGGGTTTTCACCTGGCTCCAAAAAAATTCATATCGATATTGACCCCTGCTCCATCGGGAAAAATGTGGCGGTGGATGTTCCCATTGTCGGTGATGTGAAGCACATCCTTCCTCAACTCAATGAACTCACCGAAAAACCTGAAATATCCGACTGGTGGGAAACATTAAGAAAGTGGCAAAAAGAACACCCCCTGCCGGAAGCTGTCGGCAAAGGAAAAATTTCGCCGCAATTTATGATGCGGGAAATCTCCCGGGTCACCGGGGGCAATGCAATTGTTGTAACCGATGTCGGGCAGCACCAGATGTGGGCGGCTCAACATTACAAATTTAACAATCCCCGGTCATGGATCTCCTCAGGAGGTCTCGGGACCATGGGGTATGGATTTCCAGCCGCCATGGGAGCAGCATTTGCCTGTCCCGACAGAGATGTCGTCTGTATTACAGGAGATGGAGGTTTCCAGATGTCGACCTATGAGCTGGCTACAGCCGTTGAATACAAGATCCCGGTCAAGATCGCGATCATGAATAACGAATGCCTGGGCATGGTGAGACAGTGGCAGCAGCTTTTCTACAATAAGCGCTACAGCCACTCCATCCTGAAACAGGGGAATCCCGATTTTGTGAAACTGGCCGAAGCATACGGTGCTGTCGGGATGAGAGCTGAGACTGATGAAGAAATGACTAAAGTACTTGACGAGGCGATGAAGATCACCGACCGTCCCGTAGTCATGGATTTCAGGGTTATCGAAGAAGAAAATTGCTACCCGATGGTACCCTCCGGGGCAGCGTTGAATGAAATGGTGGAATCAGACAAGGAACAGGAATAATGAGTAATAACGCAGTCGCAACAGCTCCCCGGCATACACTTTCTGTGCTGGTAAGCCATAATTTGAATACTTTTTCAAGGATCATTGGCATTTTCAGCGGCAAAGGCTTTGAAATCGATAGTATCAGCCTGGGCCCTGAAGCCGATCCCAACAAGGCACGTATCACCATTACAACGCGGGGTGATGAAAAAGTAATCGAACAGATCTGCAAACTGCTCCATAATGTAGTGGATGTACTTAAAGTAACTGATCTGACTCACAAGAAAAGCATTGCCAGGGAATTGGCACTTGTAAAAGTAGCCACAAATACGAACAATCGATCTGATATCATGATGGTTGCCCAGGCATTTCGTGCCAAAGTCGTGGATATCAGTGGTGATAAACTCGCATTTGAAGTTACCGGCCACAAAGATAAAATCGACGCTTTTATCGACGTTCTGCAGCCTTTCGGGATCGCTGAAGTGGCCCGAACCGGTTCTGTCGCACTTAAACGCGAATTTCAAAATTCTAACTAATACCAGTATCAACCAGATTCAATTTTAAACCAGATAAATCCAATGCAAGCTAAAACTTATTATAAATCCGACGCTGACCCTTCCATGCTAAAAAACAAAACGGTTGCCATAATCGGCTATGGAAGCCAGGGTCATGCTCATGCCCTTAACCTGAAAGAAAGCGGGGTTGATACCATTGTTGGCCTTCGGAAAGGAAGCTCTTCACAAAAAGATGCTGAAAATGCCGGCCTTAAGGTATTTTCCATGTCGGAGGCAGCTGCAAAGGCAGATATTGTTATGATTCTGATTCCCGATCAGTTTCAAAAGGAGATCTATGAAAGAGATATCGAGCCAAACCTCAATTCAGGTGATGCTCTCGCTTTCGCCCACGGTTTTAATATCCAATATGATCAGATCGTACCCCCGGAAAATGTGGATGTATTCATGGTAGCCCCAAAAGGCCCCGGCCATCTTGTCCGCAGGGTTTATACCGAAGGCTCTGGCGTACCATGCCTTTTTGCTGTTTACCAGGATTTTACCGGCAATACCACAAAAACTGCACTTGCATACGCCGATGCCATTGGCGGCACACGGGCAGGGGTGCTGGAAACCACGTTTAAAGAAGAAACCGAAACCGATCTCTTTGGCGAGCAGGTTGTATTGTGCGGCGGGGTCAGTGAGCTGATCAAGGGCGGATTTGAAACACTTGTCGATGCCGGCTACCAGCCTGAAATTGCCTATTTCGAATGCCTCCATGAACTTAAATTGATTGTCGATCTCATCTACGAAGGCGGTATTGAAGGCATGTATTATTCGGTCAGTGATACGGCAGAATATGGCGGAATGGTACGTGGAACCGAAGTAATCAATGAACAAACCAAAGAGCGTTTCAAAGATATACTCAAGCGGGTTCAAAATGGTGAATTTGCCAAAGAGTGGATCAATGAAAATAAAACCGGCCTGAAAAGATTGAGTTCGGAACGTGCCAAACTTGGCGACCACCAGATTGAAAAAGTAGGCAAACAACTCCGATCCATGATGGACTGGATTCCCAATAAAAATTCTGAAGAGTCTGTAGAAACAGCGGAGTAACCATGGCTGATAAAATCCGGATATTCGATACAACGCTTCGTGACGGAACACAGGGTGAAAAGGTCTGTTTTTCCGCCGATGACAAATTGCGTATTGCCGACAGGCTTGATCAGTTTGGTATCGACTATATTGAAGGTGGATGGCCGGGTTCCAACCCAAAAGATATGGAGTTCTTCGAACGGGTGAAGGGCCGGAAATTCAACCACGCCAAAATAGTAGCCTTTGGCAGTACACGCAGGGCTAAAAACAGTCCGGAAAATGACGCCAATTTAGCAGCCATGCTCGAGGCGGATACTCCTGTGGTTTCCATCTTTGGCAAATCGTGGCTGCTTCATGTTCTCGAAGCTCTCTGTATCGAACCGGAGGAAAATCTTGACATCATTTCCTCTTCCATCAAATACCTCAAAGATCACGACAAGGAAGTGATCTACGATGCCGAACATTTTTTTGATGGTTATAAGCATAGTCCCGACTATGCACTCAAAACACTTCTCGCTGCCGAAAAAGCCGGCGCTGATGTCCTGGTACTGTGCGACACGAACGGCGGCACACTGCCGACGGAAGTGTCGGAGATTGTCCGGAAGGTACGTAACACCGTCTCCATGCCTATTGGAATTCACGCTCATAATGATTGTGAACTGGCTGTCGCCAACAGTATCATCGCCGTCGAAGCCGGATGTACTCACGTGCAGGGAACGGTCAATGGCTATGGTGAACGGTGCGGGAATGCAAATCTCTGCTCTGTGATTCCGAACCTGCAAAAAAAGCAATCATTTCAATGCATCCCGGAGAAGCAGATTAAAAACCTGGTTTCAGTCTCGCGATTTGTCAGTGAAGTGGCAAATCTGAACCCCGATACGAGGCTGCCCTATGTCGGCCGAAGTGCATTTGCCCACAAAGGCGGGATCCATGTAAGTGCGGTCATGAAAAATGAGCAGACTTACGAACATATAAGCCCGGAAAGTGTAGGCAACCAGCGCCGGGTACTCGTATCCGATTTATCGGGTAAAAGCAATGTCCATTATAAAACGGATGAACTTGGTATTGAACTCGAAAAATACGGACACCGGGTTCCCGAGATTGTACAAAAACTGAAAGAGCTGGAAAGTAACGGGTTCCAGTTTGAAGCGGCCGAAGCGTCGTTCGAACTCCTTGTAAAAAAGATGACCGAGCCCTGGAACGACTTCTTTTCACTTGAAGGATTCCGGGTCATTATTGAAAAGAATGCTGATGGTGAAGCCCGATCGGAAGCCACGATCCGTCTCAACTGTAACGGCAGTATCGAACACAGTGCCGCCGAAGGTAACGGCCCCGTTCACGCTCTCGACCTGGCCCTCCGTAAAGCACTTCAGCAATTTTATCCGGAAATCGCAAAAGTTCAGCTCCACGACTATAAGGTGAGGGTTCTGAATGAAAAAGACGGCACTGGCGCAGGTGTCCGGGTGCTTATCGATTCCGGAGAAAATGGAGAATCATGGAGTACCGTCGGGGTCTCTCAAAATATTCTCGATGCAAGCTGGCAAGCCCTCAGCGACAGTGTCAACTACTATCTGCTGAACTTTGCAAAACAGAAAAGAGCCAACAACAATAATACTGAAACCAAAGCCAATATCCATGTTGAATCATAGCAAGCTGACACCGAAAGCGTATCAGCCCTGCGATAATTGGCTGACACGACATACATCAAACCGGAATCTATGCGGTCTTTTCGACTGCTCATAAAGTTATACACCCGCAAACATGCATTACATTTACTCCAACACAGATTAATTCAAGATATATCACAAACAATCAGACTCATGGAAAATCAAATCAACATATTCGACACAACGCTCAGGGACGGTGAACAGTCACCCGGATTCAGTATGAACAAATCCGAGAAGCTCAGAATGGCCCTACAGCTGGAACGCCTGAATGTTGATGTTATGGAAGCCGGTTTTCCAATTGCCTCCGATGGCGACTATGAGACAGTGAAGGAGATTGGTAAAAAAATCAAAGGCAGCACAGTCGCTGCACTTGCGCGTACGGCGACATTAGACATTGAGCGTGCAGCTTCGGCCCTCGAGCACGCTGCCAGGCCCAGGATTCATACCTTTATTGCTACTTCCGATATCCATATGAAGTTCAAGCTGAAAAAAAGCCGGGAGGAAGTGATCGAAGCTGCCGCCAGAGCGGTTGAACTTGCATGCAGCTACTATGATGATGTGGAATTTTCGGCTGAGGATGCATCCAGAAGCGATCCTGAATTTCTCTATGAAATTTTCGAAACCGTCATTGATGCGGGTGCCAATGTGATCAATGTGCCTGATACCGTCGGATATGCACTTCCGTGGGAGTATGGCCGGCTGATCGCGAACATTCGAAAAAACGTCCCGAATATCGATAAAGCCGTTATCAGTGTTCACTGCCACAACGACCTTGGCCTGGCTGTTGCCAACTCCCTTGAAGCGATTCGCAACGGAGCCCAGCAAGTGGAGTGTACAATCAATGGCATAGGCGAGCGGGCCGGCAACGCATCGCTTGAAGAACTGGTCATGGCTATCGCCACACGCCAGAATGATTTCCGGCTGTCCACCAACATTAAAACCGAAGAGATCTGTGCCTCCAGCCGTTTGCTTGCTGAAATCACCGGACACGGGGTTCAGCCGAATAAGGCCATCGTCGGAGCGAACGCTTTCGCCCATGAAGCCGGCATTCACCAGCACGGTGTGCTTAACAACCCGCTGACGTATGAAATAATGACGCCGGAATCAGTAGGCCTCAGCTGCAACCGGATTGTTTTGGGGAAACACTCAGGACGATTTGCCCTCGGAAAAAAACTGGAATCTCTCGGTTATAAATTGAACAAAGATGAATTGAACCAGGTTTATATCCGGTTCACCACGCTTGCGGATGAGAAAAAGGTGGTGGATGAAAATGATCTCAGAATGCTTCTTTCAGAAGTCATTGAGTACAAGAAAGTATCGGGAGATTCAACAGTTTCACAAGCATAATCAAACGAATTTAAATAGAATAACAACTTCAGATTACAGCCTTATGGGAATGACATTAACTGAAAAAATATTAGCCAATCACAGCGGTAATAAATCCGTAAAACCGGGTGACAACGTCTGGGTAGATGTAGATGTTCTTATGACCCACGACGTCTGCGGCCCTCCCGCCATCTCTATTTTCAAAAAACAATTTGGTGAAGATGCCAGGGTCTGGGACCCGGAAAAAATGGTAATCATCCCTGATCACTATATCTTCACCAAGGACAAGTACGCAAACCGGAATGTGGATATCCTTCGCGGGTTTGCCGCCGATCAGGACCTGCCCCATTACTTTGATGTGGGAACCGATCGCTACAAAGGCGTCTGCCATATCGCACTGCCGGAAGAAGGATTTACGCGACCCGGTGAAGTGCTCTTCGGCACCGACTCTCATACCTGTACGGCCGGGGCTTTCGGCCAGTTTGCCACAGGCATCGGCAATACAGATGCGGCTTTTATCATGGGAACCGGAAAGCTGTGGGTAAAAGTGCCGGAAACCATGCGTTTTGAATTTGATGGCGACCGGCTGCCCCCCTATTTGATGGCGAAGGATATCATCCTTCAGATTATTGGTGACATCGGAGTAGATGGAGCCACGTATCGAACCATGGAATTCGGCGGACCGGGCATGAAGGCGATGAACATCGAAGACCGGATGACCCTGACGAACATGGTTATCGAAGCCGGCGGGAAAAACGGGGTTGTTGAACCCGATGAAATCACCGAAGCGTACGTAAGAAAACGGACCGATAAGCCTTTCAAATCGGTGTACAGCGATCCGGATGCCCGATACCACAGTGTCCGGCGTTACAACCTTGAAGATATGGTCCCCATGGTGGCAAAACCGCACAGCCCGGATAATAAAGCAACAGCCGAGGAACTGGAAGGCACTGAATTGACCCGTGCCTATATCGGTTCCTGTACCGGTGGCAAGCTTACCGATTTTATTGCAGCCGCAGAGATCATCAAAGGGAACACCCTGAAGATTGATACGTATATCGTGCCGGCAACGACCGAAATTGCCCGGGGGCTGGAGACTGAAAAAGTAAACGGTAAAACTCTGCTTGAAGTCTTTGAAGAGGCCGGGTGTAAAATCGGCCGGGCTTCCTGTGCTGCATGCCTTGGGGGGCCGGAAGATACCTTTGGCCGCCTGAACAGTGATGAAATCTGTATCTCCACGACGAATCGGAACTATCCCGGACGAATGGGGTCCAAGCAGGCACAGGTGTATCTGGCCTCGCCCTATACTGTGGCAGCATCTGCTGTAACTGGAAAAATCACCGATCCCAGAGTCTTTATCCAGGAAACCATTATTTAACAGGCGCAGCATCAGAAATGATGACCTCGACCTCAACTGTCCTGGCTTAACCGGTTTAACCGGTATTAAGTCAGGGCAGGATGGGGTTTTTCACACATTAAAACTGTAATTATATTTGACTTACCAACGTCCAATGATTAAAGGAAAAGCATTTGTATTAGGAAAGAATATCGATACTGACCAGATTATCCCGGCTGCCCACCTGGTGTATAGCCTGGAGGATCCGGAAGAACGAAAATTTTATGGCCGGTATGCATTGTCGGGGGTTCCCGAGAAGCAATCCGGGCTTCCAAAGGGCGGCATTCCCCTGGTAGAGAAGGACAAATTTGAAAGTGAATTCACGATCATTATCGGAGGGGCGAATTTCGGGTGCGGATCCTCGCGTGAACACGCGCCCGCCGCCCTTGAAATCGCCGGCATCAAGGCAATCGTATCACCCGGATACGCCAGGATCTTTTACCGCAATTCGGTTGACGGGGGTTTTGTCGTCCCGATTGAAAGTGTTGAAGACCTCAGCGAAACCATTGAAACCGGTGATGAACTTGAGATTGACCAGGAAAAACTGGAGTTACGGAATCTGACGCAGAAGAAAACCTACAAAATCAAAGATCTGGGCAGTGTTGCCGATATTATCAACGCCGGAGGTATTTTTGAATATGCACGGCAACAGGGAATGGTGGCGTAAACATGAAAAAATTTCAACTTGTTACCCTGCCCGGTGATGGAATCGGTACGGAGGTCGTAGAAGGAGCCCTGAAAGTTTTGAAAGATGCCTGCTCCCGGTATGATATTAAACTGGAAGTTCAGGAATTTCCATTTGGAGGGCGTTCATTCGATCAGCACGGCACTCCTGCAACAGACGATACCATTGAAGCTTGCAAGGCTTCCGATGCTGTTTTACTTGGAGCTGTTGGTGGTGAAAAATGGGATCATCTGACCGGAGCCGACCGGCCCGAATCGGGCCTGTTGCGCCTGAGAAGTGAACTCGGAGTCTTTGCCAATTTCAGGCCTGTTCGGGTATACCCCGAGCTTGCTCACGCTTCAACCCTGAAACCGGAGGTGATCAGCGGTGTCGATATTCTGATCGTCAGGGAGCTGACGGGAGGCATCTATTTTGGCAAACCCCGCGAAACCAACCGCTCCGTTCCCGATCCCTATTCCTTCGATACCATGCGTTACCATAAATCGGAAATTGTCCGGGTAGCAGAAAAAGCATTTGAGGCAGCTATAAGAAGAGATGGCCGGGTCTGCTCGGTCGATAAAGCCAACGTACTTGAGAGTTCCCGTTTCTGGAGAGATACGGTCGTTGAATTTGCCGGGTCCTATTCCGGCGTTGAGCTTCAGCATATGCTCGTCGATAATTGTGCCATGCAATTGATTCGCCATCCTAAACAGTTTGATGTCATCCTCACCTCCAACCTGTTCGGTGATATTCTGAGTGATGAAGCGGCAATGCTAACCGGATCCATCGGCATGCTGCCATCGGCAAGCATCGGAAACGGACCGGGGGTATATGAACCCGTTCATGGTTCGGCTCCCGATATCGCCGGGCAGGATAAAGCAAACCCCCTGGCCACCATCGCATCAACAGCTCTGCTTTGCCGGTATTCATTGAACCTGGAGCAGGTAGCCCGTGACATCGAGCAGGCCATCGAAGGCACCCTGGCCGCAGGCTACCGAACCGGCGACATCTACACAGGCGATGACAAAGAAACCCTCACTGGCACCATGGAGATGTGCGACCGGGTTCTGGATGCCCTTGAAAACGTTGAGAAACCGGAAACGGCTTAGGGCAGTTTCAGTGAACAGTGAACAGTTATCAGTAACCAGTTTTCAGTGGTTGTTGCAGTTGCAGGGGGAGGGACAGGGACAGGTGGTAGTTGTTGTCGGTAGTTAGACAGTTGCAAATAACAGGGGCAGGTGGCAATTATCTTGAAAATCCACTTGATAAATTCAACAGTTACATTAAATTTATAATCAGTTAGGATAATTTTTTTAGTTACCCGTTCATGCAGGAGGAAATATGCGGGTTTTATGGATCGCTATTCTTACAGGCAGCCTTGTTGCTTTGATGGCCCCGGAGTTATTACAGGGCCAGGATACCGAGAGGTCGGTTATCGAAGGCCGGATTATAAACACAGATACAGGTGAACCGCTTCAGGGAGCTCACGTTTTTCTTTCCGGTACGACCATCGGAACTGTTACAAATGCATCCGGCCGTTTCAGCCTGCGAGGTGTATCCACTGGCGCTCACCGGCTTGTCATCTCCATGATCGGATTCGGTCGGACTTCGGAAGATATTACAGTGCGTTCCGGAGAGGCCAAAACCATTTTCAAAGAACTAAAACCGGTCGTCTATGAAATGAATGATATCTTCGTCGGAAACCTGGATGATCGGTGGGAACGCTACCTGGAACGATTTACCCGGTTGTTCATCGGCGAATCGGTACGGGCAGATTCGGTAATAATTAGCAATCCGGAAGTCCTGCGATTCGAATCCCGCTGGTGGGGTCGCTTTACCGCCGAAGCACTCGCTCCTCTAGAAATTGAAAATTACACACTGGGATATCGCATCATTTATTATCTTGATGAATTTTATCATTCGGGAACAATTACCCGGTGGGATGGTGAGCCTCTTTTCACGGAAATGACTCCGAAAGATTCCTTGCAGGCTGCCTATTGGAAAGAAAACAGAAAAGAAGCCTTTTACGGCTCACTTCGTCATTTTTTTCTCGCACTTTTGGATAATCGCGTCCGGGAAAACGGATTTGCAGTCTATCGATTACCCCGTGACACACACGGTATCTCCCGACATAACCGGTTTCGGGCTAACCCGGAGCGACTCGTCAGGGAAGCCGATGAAGAGCATTTTAAAAATTTCAACTTTTCCGGGCGACTGGAAATTATCTATACCGAAAGGGAAGAAGATCCTCGCTATGTACGCTGGTCTCGTGATATAAGACGTGGCCCCGCCCGGACTCAAACTTCTTTTCTGGAGTTGAACAAGCGCCCAATTACGATCGACCCTGACGGAGAAATCAAGGAAACCTATGGCGCGACCCGGTACGGTTACTTCGCCTTCCATCGCCTGGCCGACAAAACCCCCCGGGAATATCGTCCGGAACAGTGGTAGAAGCAAAGGACTGGATGATCGGTACCGGAAAATCCGGAATCGATCGATGTTGTACTCGGTGAGTATGAAGTTATGATCAGAATCCGGTTTCCGGGAACAACAGATGCTGCAAAGGCTTCAGTGGGACCTGGGAAATTGACAGGGATCTCCTTTACAACCATGCCGGGCATTCCGGTTGAGCAGTTTGATAAACTCATCAGCGGATAAGTACAGTACCCTCAGCTAATCAAATTCCTGTACCCTTCCAAATCCCCCAGGATCATGCCCATGCCTTCGGCAACAGTTGTAAGGGGAGATTCTGCCATATGAACGGGCAGGTTTGTAGATTCTGTGATGAGTTTGTCCAGGTTTCGCAACAACGCGCCGCCGCCGGTCAGCATGATGCCGCGATCGATAATATCTGCAGACAGTTCAGGTGGTGTCTGTTCAAGGGATTTTGTAATGGCTTCCAAATAGGTGTTTACAGACTCGGAAATTGCTTCACGCACATCTTCCGATGTCACACGCTGGTTTTTCGGAACACCTTTCACAATGTCACGGCCCTTGGCGAGCATTTCCAGTTCCTTGTCAAGTTTTGTAGCCGACCCAACTTCAATCTTAACCTGTTCACCGGTCCGCTCGCCGATCAACAGGTTAAACTTTCGCCTGAAATAGTTGACAATATCTTCATTCAACTTATCTCCGCCGATACGAACCGAACTTGAATAAACGATTCCACCGAGAGAGATAATTGCAATTTCGGTGGTCCCTCCTCCTACATCTACGATCATATTGCCAACCGGTTCATTGACATCAGCACCCATTCCGACGGCAGCTGCTATTGTTTCATCGACAATGTAAACTTCCTTTGCCCCCGCATTGGATGCACTGTCACGTACAGCACCCCGTTCCACATCGGTAATTCCACTGGGAACACAAACAATCATCCTCCGGATTTTTGAATACCATTTCTGATTGATTTTTTTAACCAATTCACGAATCATCAACTCAGCTATATCAAAATCGGCAATAACCCCGCCTTTCAAGGGGCTGACGGTTCGGATATTTTTATGCGTTTTTTCATGCATCAACCGGGCTTCGTGACCTACAGCCACGACCTTCCCCGTGCTGTTCAGAGCAACCACAGACGGCTCGTTCAATATCACTCCTTTATTCTTTTCACAAATCAGGGTATTTGCTGTTCCCAAATCTACTGCTATATCCGTATAGAGTGCATTAAACATTCCGTTCTTTCCTCGCTTTTTAGAAAATTTGGCCGGCTTATCTTTTAAAGTCAGGTTTGCCATTTATATCAATTGTTCGTGCTATATGCCCGGATCTCATACCATCCGTTTATGTTCTTATGATGTGACTTTCAAACGTGTAAAAATCAGCCTGTCATACAAATGAAATCGCATTCCATAGAGTTTGTTCCGTCATTTTTCCAGTTTATCTTTATTCCCTTGAGTTCCGATAACGAAATACAATTTCTTCAATGGGCCTTGCCCCGAATGGGATACTCATGGCCCGGATTCCGAAAACCGCGCGGCCAGGTTCTGAAACGCATCCGCAGTCGCATGCATGAGCTGAGCCTTTCCGGTGGGTACGAAGAATACAAGGCGTACCTGGAAGAACATCCTGCGGAGTGGAATCATCTCGACCGGCTCTGCAATGTGACAATCAGCAAGTTTTTCCGCGACCGGAAACTGTGGAATTTCCTGAGGGATGAATTACTTCCCGGACAGCTGCAGGGCAGCCATGCCGGAACCTTCAACATCTGGTCGGCCGGATGCTGCAACGGTGAGGAACCCTACAGCATCGCAATCATCATAGAGCAGTTATCAAAGGAGATACCAGCCGGACTTGATATCTCGATTCTGGCAACCGACCGGGATCCGAAAGTCCTGAAACGGGCTCGCAAGGGACGATTTCCAGCCGGGGCCTTAAAAGAGTGTACAGATTCGGAACGAATATTGTATTTTCAAAATTCTGAGACTACGGATGGAGATTATACCATCAAAGAGCATTTGACCCGCCATATAGAATTTGAACAGCGGGATCTAACCAAATCCCTGCCGGACCGTGTCTTTGACCTTGTCTTCTGCCGGAACCTGGTCTTTACTTATTTCACCAAAGAGCGACAGCAGGAATTTCTGATTCGGCTGAGGCCCAAACTGAAACCTGGGTGTCATCTGATCATAGGCAGCAATGAGGATCTGCCTGTAATTAACTGGCTGGAAAAAGCAAGTAATACCCATCCGGTGTTCCGGGTGAGAAGTGATAGAGAGCATGACACCAACTACCTTTGAGCTCAGCATCTCTACTCAAGCATGGACAGAAAACACAACGCCTGAAAATCTACATCGTCAGGTATAACAGAACACCTTCCTGTCTGCATTTTGATATTCAAATTCTAAATACTGTAGCCGTTGGGAATAGTCTCTCCATTCGGAATGATGACGATGCCATCAACAACATAATGTTTTTCGTATTTGCCATCGTCGAGATGGCTGCCTCCAACGATCCGGACATCATGGCCGATCTTGCAATTTTTATCTACTATCGTGTTAGAGATGTAACACCGGTCCCCAATTCCCATAATCGGATTTTCCGGCGTTGAATTGTCCAACTCATCGGAAGTTGGAAAATAATCATTCCCCATCACAATGGAGTTTTCAATCGTGGTTCCGCCACCGATCCTCGACCGTATCCCGATCACCGACTTGGCTATCCGGCTTGCTGAAATGATACATCCTTCAGAAATAACTGCATGATCAAGATTTGTGCCCATCAGTTTTGATGCAGGAAGTGATCGCACACGAGTATAAATACGATTTTCATTATCATAGAGATTAAATGACGGATATGGTTCTGCCAGTTCAAGGTTGGCATCGAAAAATGATTTTATCGTCCCGATATCTGTCCAGTAACCCTCAAATTCGTAACTGAAGACAACCCCTCCGTTGTTGATCTCTTCGGGTATGAATTCCTTGCCAAAATCAGTACCATCCGGATTTTCGTCAAGCAACCGGTCAAGTGTCTCTTTATTAAAGATATAGATCCCCATCGAAGCCAGGAACTCCTTCCCCTGCGATTTCAGATTATCGGGTGTGTCAGATTTCCAATTTTGAAGCTCTTCAGCCGGCGGTTTTTCCACAAAACTTACTATACGCCCATCAGAGTTGGTTTTCATGATTCCGAACTCGGTTGCATCCTCAGCATTTACCGGGATGGTTGCCACCGTCAGTTCCGCATTGTTCTCTATGTGCTGCCTGAGCATTGGTCTGTAATCCATCTGGTAGAGCTGATCACCGGAAAGTATCAGCACATAGTCATATTCATGGTTATCCATGTGGCGCTGCGACTGTCTGACCGCATCGGCCGTACCTTCATACCAGTTCTGACTTTTGGGCGTCTGTTCAGCGGCCAGTATATCGACAAAACCGCTGTTGAATACATCAAAGTTATAGGTATTCTTGATGTGCCTGTTCAGGGAGGCGGAATTGAATTGAGTCAATACAAATATTTGGCGAATATCGGAATTCAAACAGTTGGAGATCGGAATATCAACCAGCCTGTATTTACCCGCAATAGGTACGGCTGGCTTGGATCTGTACTTGGTCAATGGGTTCAGGCGCGTTCCCCTTCCTCCACCCAAAATTATTGCTATAACCGATGATTTCATAGAACCCCCATAATTGTGATTAAGTGTTCATATAAACCCCTCAAAATATCCAGATTCACCTTTGTGATTTACTACTGGCTATTTCATCCATCTGTGTACATCACAAATAGTGCACACCCTGTTACCTATAATCAATTAAACACAGAATAGATTCCATTTAAATTCTCTTTCATGATAGAAACCCATTAAAGATGAGGTTTTGACTCTTTCAATGAATTTGTCTTATTGTCGAGGGTTACTAATATTCCCACCTCATTTACACTCTCCGAAAGGCTTGGGAAGCGCTTCACCTGGTTGTGCTGGTATCATAAAATGACAGGACATGTAATTTAAATTAATGTCCGTCTTATCTTCAATTTTCAGCTTCGACAATCAAAATTCCATTCATGATCCTCCAGTGTCCGGGGATGGTACAGACAAATGGATACTCGCCCGGCTGGTCCGGCACCTCAAAGACCAGCTGGTAGCTCTGGCCGGGGTCCAGCAGGGGCGTATAGGCCAGCACATCCTCTGTATCTGGCACATACAGCCGCTCTCGCCCGTCCGGAGCCCCGATCATCGCATCGGCAAGCCGGCCGATGTCTTGCAAAGTCCCCGGGTTAATGATCAGCAGGTTGTGCTCCATGTTGTCGGTATTGACAAAGTCTATGCGGATTGTCTGTCCGGCTTTTACGCGGAGTTCCTCACGATCGAAACGCATCATGTTTTCGACTACTCCAAGTTCAATGATCGCATCGATGCCTTCAGGCAACTCACCCGGTTCGGCCACTTCGGGGTCTACCCCGATCTGCTCAATAATATCCGGGTTCTCATGAAGAATCATGGCTGCGATTTCCTCCAGGGTGGCTCCGGGGGTTTCATCGCCAGGGGCGATGGCAGCGGCGTCCGGCGCCGGCAGCATCCCGGCCTGGTCGGCCCGGCCCAGAAAACCCGCGCTGTGCACGGCCGCCGCCAGGGCGCCTGCCTCGCGAATCCAGCGATCGCCCATATTCTCCGGTTGATTCAGCAGGTCGAATAACGCTGCTCCGGCTGCCGCCGATTCGGGCATGTCGGCCAGGGCGACCACGGCCTTCAGCCGCACGTTCATATGCTCATCGTCCAGCAGGCCGGCGGCAAGGATGGCATTGACCGAGGCTTCGGCTTCGGGCAGCACCTGCACCGCATTGGCCCGCACGCCTGCTGACGGGTGTTCCAGTCCGTCCACGGCCGCCTGCCAGGCTTCCCCGGAGGGCTGGTCCAGCTGCCTAAGCCCGTGCAGCGTCCAAAGGGCGTGAATAGCGCCCACATTGAGGCCGATCTCGTCGACACGTTGGTTTTCAGCCAATTCAATCAGGTCCGGAACCACATCTGTCTGGCCCCGTTCGACCAGCAGCCGCTGGCCATGTTTGCGCCATAGCATGTTGTCATGGGCCAGTGCCTGCACCAACTCCTGCGGGTTTGCACCAGCCAGGTTCATGGGCCGGGAAGGCACCTCTGCCCCTTCGTAGACTATACGGTAGATCCGCCCGTGCTCGCGATCGCGCAGCGGGTTGGCGTAGGCGTTGCCGGGTGTGGCCTCCTGGCGGTCGCTCTCGGCGTTGTGCTGGATGATGAAATTGTACCAGTCAGCAAACCAAATATGCCCGTCCGGGCCCACTTCTGCCTGTACCGGGCTGAACCACTCATCATCGGAGGCAATCAGATTCCTCGGGTGTTCGGCCGAAAAGCCCGACCCGTTCTCGCCAATGATCATCTCTCCGATCAGCTGTACGGTCGGATCGGCCACAAACCCGATCCGGTTCCAGTACTCTTTTGGGTAAGTCCGGGCTGTATACATCCCATGGCCGGCCGCCGAGGTAAACGCCCCCACCCAGTCGACCTGACGGAACAGGTTGGTCAGGGTAATGATCCGGGCTGTGTCGGTCAGCCGGTCAGTCACCGAATCCTCCACATCGTTTAGATTGTTATAAAGCCGTTGCGGGAACTGCAGCCATGTACTCGGGTTCCCGTTCGCCGTGGAGATGAACGCACTGCCTTGCTCGTTAAAGCCCAAACCCCAGGTATTGTTATTGGTACGCCGCAGGAATTCCACCTTCGACCCGTCTTGTTTAAACCGGTACACACCCATCCGGAACTCGTGAGACTCGCCTCCTACATGCCCCTCAAAGCCGGCATAGCCCAGCACGCCCCAGATTTGATTGTCCAACCCGTAGTGGATGTTGTTCGGCCCGGCATGGGTATCCCACTGCTGCCATCCTTCAAACAGGACCTCACGATGATCGGCTTTGCCATCACCGGTCGTATCTTTCAGATACAGGGTCTGCGGGGCCTGTTTGACGATCACTCCGTCGCCGGCAAACGTCAGGCTTGTCGGAATGTTCAGGTCGTCGGCAAATTCTGTAAATGTATCAGCCCGCCCGTCGCCGTTGGTATCCTCCAGGATCAGGATCCGGTCCTTGCCACCCCCATCGGGCCAGAAGTCACGTGGGTAGGGATATTCTATCGATTCAATCACCCACAGCCGTCCCTGTTCGTCCCAGTTCATCGAGATCGGGTTAACGATATCCGGTTCGGCGGCAAAGAGTTCCACACGTAAGCCGGCTGCGACAATCATCCGGTCGATAGCCGCTTCAGCGTCCACCGGCAGCTGCTTGCGGTAGTAGCGCGGGTTGTTGGCGCCCCGGTCCATCGGGCCGATTTCCTTCTCGTATTCCAGTCGTTTGTAGTGAGGAGGTGGAAAGGGCACATCCAGCACGGTATACCGGAACGGGTTGTCAATGGTTCGTTCAGCCAGGGCCTGCTGCACGTCCTGGCCGGCCGCCCAGCGGATGCCGCGCTCCATCAGCTCGTGAAATCCCTCATTCTGCCAGGTGTGCTCGTCATGGCCCCAGGCGGTGTAAAACACCCGCCCCTCCCCCTGGGTTCGAACCCACGTCCATGGCTCATCTCCGCGGTAGGAGAGTACTGTACGGTTCTCCTCGTTGTGATCCTGGTGGACATAGGTTTCATCCCAGCTTTCAAACCCCTCAAAGCCGTCCATTACCGGGTGGTCGGGTTCGGCAATCCGGGTCCGGAAGGTGCCGGTTCCATGGCTTTCAAACGCCCCGCCAAGCAGGTCGATAAAAGCCTCTGAATCCCGGAAATTCCCTGAAGCCGAATGTACCGGGACAAACCCGCCGCCTTCTTCCACATAGGTAATCAACTCATCAATCATCTGCGGGTCGGTCTGCGGGTAGTGCGGCTCGTGGAAGTTAGCGTACAACAGCAATGCATCGTATTTGCGCAAGTTATCCAGGTTGATGTCGGCCAGATCGCTGGTGTAATACAGTACAATGCCCCGGTCCAGCATTGGTCGGGCGATATCGCGCAGCCGCACACTGGGCTCGTGGCCATGGTCATCACCCAGAAACAGCACTTTCAGTTTTTTGTCTGCTATCTGTTCGGCCTCATCGGGCCTGTCCAGTCCGCAGCCAGCGACCAGAAGTAAAAATATGAAAAGCAGCCCGGAAACCGTCCAATTGGATACTTTGTGTTGTAATGTCATTTAATTTTTACCGGTTTAAATAAACATTAAGGAGAATATTGAAGTCAACCTTTTAGTTGAAATTCGAAAGAATCAAGTCTGTCTTTTCAAATCAGAGATACTAATAGCGACCAAACTCAGCGAATGACGAACACTCCGGCGGGTCCTCGTTCATTCATATTCGAATTTGCGATCAATGATTTTAATAACCATCAATACTACTCTACACTTTTAAATCCTTAAATGACCTGGCCTGGGCCTGGATCGCCCGTTCGGTCGCCAGCCGCTCCACGCTTGAGGCCCCGAAAAAGCCGACCACCCCTTCGGTGTGATCAAAAATGTATTGGGCATCTTCCGGTTCGGCAATGGGGCCTCCGTGACAGATAACCATAACATCCTCGCGAACGGCCTTGGCTGCATCGTGCATCGCCTGCACACGCTCGGCCGCCTCGGCCAGGGTAGGAGCAAGGTTCTTGCTCACACCAATGGATCCTTTGACTGTTGTGTTCATATGGGTGACCAGAAGATCGGCCCCGGCTTCGGTCATCTTCACCGCCTGTTCCACATCAAAGGCATACGGGCAGGTCAACATCTCCATCTCGTGGGCCTGGCGGATCATTTCTACTTCCAGGTCGTAGCTCATCCCGGTCTCTTCCAGGATCTGACGGAAATTGCCATCGATCACACCCACCGTCGGGAAGTTCTGGACCCCGTCAAAACCCATCTCCTTGAGCTGCTTTAAAAACACCGGCATCAAACGGAACGGGTCGGTCCCGCAAACCCCTGCCAGGACCGGTGTATCCTGCACAACCGGAAGTACTTCCCGAGCCATGTCCACAACAATTTCGTTGGCATCGCCGTAGGCCAGAATTCCGGCTGCACTGCCGCGGCCCGCCATCCTGTAGCGGCCCGAATTGTAAATGATGATGATATCAACCCCGCCTTTTTCAGCAAACTTGGCTGATATTCCGGTTCCAGCGCCGGCTCCTATAATCGGTTTTTTCTGTTTGACCTGTGCTTTCAGTCTTTGCAAACATTCTTTATACGGTATAAATGGCATTATTCTTTGTTTGTTTATGCAGAGTTGCAGGTTAAATCAATAATTGAAAAACCCGGATATTACATATAATAAAATTCCCAGATCTTGTTGATTCTTATTGACTCAATGGACAAAAAATAAAATTTTCAATGATTTAAGATAAATAAGAGGTCCTGTTACAATTAAAATATTACCGGTTGATATGTTCAATTAACGGGATGATTGTACGCACTCCTATATCCGCCAGCCGTTGTTTCAAATTGTTCAGCATTTTCTCATTCTCATACGTACCCACAATAGCCCCACCTGAGCCGGCAAATTTGGCGCTTGCCCCACATGCCCTCGCTTCCATTACCATTTCAACCTGCCAATCCGGCAATTTGGATATTCTCTGGCGTAAATCAAAGTTTTCATTGATCAGATCTGCCAGACGATTGGAATCGCCATCCTGCAATGCCTGCTTTCCATCGGCAGCAATTTCAGCAAAACGGTTCATCGCCTTAACAACTACCGGTTCACCGCGGGCAAAACGGCCGCGTATATCGTTATGATAGATTTCCGTAGGTTCGCTCAAGCCGTCATGATAGGCAATATATATAGGTGGCAAGAGCTTCTCATCCATCCGTTCGTACGAATAACATTTGTATCCATTCATGACCTGTTCCGCTGATTTGTCAAAATCCATATAGACGAGGCCTTCATACACCTGAATCACACGATCCTGAAGCCCGGCTGAAATTCCGAGTTCATCCCGCTCAATCGAGAGCACGAATGATGGTTGAACCTCGACCGGGATCCGGATATCATAAAAATCCATCAGGCACCTGAGTGTGGCAACGATGATCGCACTTGAGCCGGCCAGCCCCACCTGACGGGGGATATCGGAGGTATACCTGACCGAGAAATTCTGTGAGTGGAGCTCCAGGTCACGCTCTTCGCAATATTCTACAAATCGCTTGATGGTCGCCTTGACCAGCCTGATACCACCGTAGTAACCGTGCATTTTCACATCATCGGCCAGATCCTTAACAGACCGGAAACTGGCCCGATCCTGTTCTGCCAATACGATATCCACACTATCCCACTCATAGAGAATTACTTCAGCCGAAAAATTCCCGACAATAAAGGAAATTGTCTTTCCATGATATCCGTCAGACGGATTTCCAAGTAAACCGGCCCGGGCAAACGCTTTTTTACGAAGGATCAGCATCAATCAGTTCTTTGAGATATTCACGGAGTTCAGGTCCAAATTTTTCATCGGCAAGTGCAAATTCGGTAAAAGCCCGGAAATAGGATCCGAAATTTCCGATATCATAGCGTTTTTCACTCGCGCCCAGCCGGACCCCATAGACCTTGCTTCCATCCTGTAATAATTTTCGAATGGCGTCAGTAAGCTGTATTTCACCACCCGCACCGGGCTTCGTTTGCTTCAAGGCCCCGAAGATGGATGGAGCCAGCACATAACGGGCAGCTACGGCAAGATTACTGGGGGCTTCTTCTACAGTGGGTTTCTCAACCAGGTCTTCGACTTCAAAAACCTCTCCCTTCTGTTTCGGTTTTGCTATCCCGTACTGGAAGACATCCTCCCGTGGCACTTCTTCAAATGCAATAACCGCTGCCGCTTCATTTTCCCGGAAGCAGTTTGTCATACGTTCCACAATCCGGCTTTCGGTATTCTTCCCGATGATCGAATCACCTAGAGCCACTACAAAGGGCTGATTTCCCACATACGCCTCCGCACACATCACTGCATGTCCGAGTCCCAGCAGCTGCCTCTGTCGGGTGTAAAAATATTGAACCTGGGCCCGTTCAAATGACAATGCCGACAACAACTCCTCTTTGCCATCCTCCCTGAGGGTCTGCGTCAGTTCCAGGTTCAGATCAAAATGATTTTCGATGGATGTTTTTCCAGGCCCGGTTATAAATAGCAGTCGGTTCATGCCGACCCTGTTCAGTTCTTCCACGACATATTGGACGACCGGTTTTCTGCCTACAGGGAGCATTTCTTTTGGCTGCGATTTGGTAGCCGGCAACAAGCGAGTCCCCATTCCTGCAACCGGTACAACAGCTATTTTTATATCACTCAATTCGGTTAGTAGTTAGTGAGAGTTTTTTGTGATTAACTTATTTAAAATACAATTCGAAAGTATCGGCTTCAAAAGATTCTGCATCAATCGGAGAATTCCCTGGCGCCGTATTTCCAATACTAAATTATCCGGCCGGGATTTTCCAAATTATGCGGTTTAATTCATTGCCTTTCTTTGTTTCGAAAATTGTCATCAGGATATTAATCCCAATCCTGATACCGGGCACAAATGGACTTTCAACGCCTTGGGAAGAGTTAGAAAATTGTTCCGGGTTTGAAGTTGACAAAATATGGGTTATCAATTGACTACTCCATTAGTTCCAGCAGTTGACTGGCAGCGGCCTCGCCAAAAGCCGGATCATTAATGTGCAGATCCAGTTTAACCAATTTAATCTTTGAGTCGATATGCTTTCTAAGTGAATCAAAAAGTGCCTTATTTGCCTTTGGATCATAGAAAGGTTCTCCCTCCCGGTCGATGGCACTGACTCCTTTCAGCGGCAGCATCAGTACTACCGGTCCATTAGCCAGATTCAGTTTTTCGGCAATGCGTTTGCCAATTTCCGTGCATTCCTCAGGGGTTGTCCGCATCAAGGTAACGGTGGGGTTATGTTTGTACAGGATCCTGTGCCGAAACTGTTCGGGCACCGTATCCATGGCATGAAAATTTACCATATCCAGAGCCCCGACCGATACCACCTGCGGAATCCCGGTTTTTGCAGCTGCCTCCAGCCGGTCCGGGCCGGCCGGCAGTACTCCGCCCACAACTTCATCACACCATTCTGTTGTTGTCAGGTCGGCCACTCCTGCAAAAAAGCCATCCCGGATCAACCCTTCCATCGCCCGCCCTCCCGTACCGGTTGCATGGAAGACCAGCACTTCATAACCGGCTTCCTCCAGCTTTTCCCGGGCTGTTGTCACACACGGTGTGGTCACTCCAAACATGGTAGCAGCGATCAGCGGTTTTTCATCCGCCTGCGAAGTTTGCGGGACCTGTTGCCCCACCATTCCGCAGATAGCCCCGGCCGCGTTGGCAAGAATTCTCCGCGACAGACGGTTCAGCCCGGCAATATCGACCACCGGGTACATCATCGTGATATCCTTAATATCTACAAAAGAGCTGACGTCCGATGAGGCAAGTGTCGATACCATCACTTTGGGAACCCCCACAGGCAGCTCGCGCATACCGGCTGTGGCGATATTGGTCCCCGCACCACCGCCCAGGCTTAAAACTCCATCAAACCGCCCTTCACCGTACATTTTCGGCACAAGTTTTCGCACCCCTTTTATCATCACATCCACACCGGTGCCCCGGTCGGCCTTTGAATGTAACACTTCAAGGTTGCTTCCGCCGGCAATTGCTGTCTGGTCAGCAGGCACGTCAGGGTCAAGAGCGGGTTCATTGAGAATACCCGTATCTAGCAGCAATGTCCGGAACCCGCGTTCTTCAATCAGATCCCGGACATACCTGAATTCTGATCCTTTTGTATCAAAGGAACCGATTAGCAGAATGGTTTTATTCATTGATGGCACAAGTTTAATGTAAAATAATTCGGCTGGCGGTTATATTCGGCACACCACTTTATTTTTAAACTCAATACCAGGGCTGTTGCCGACCGCACTCTCATTCTGGTATTTCGGATCATTGGATATCCCGGACTACTTTGCGGGCAGATTCGATGTCGCTGCGCCCGACCTCAGGATACCCGGCCTCCCGTGCTACTTAAGACTTTTCCAGGGTTCCTCTTCGTTCACATATACCATCGAGCCTTCCAGATCAGCCGCCGGAGAGAGGATCGCCAGAAATGAGAGCGGGTCGTTGCTCTCGTTAAACGTGGCATGGGCCATTTTTTTGGGAATATAAACGGCTTCACCGGCTTTCAGGGTGCGTGCTTCTTTTTCTAGCCACTGCTCAGCCTGACCTGACAGGACATAGATCACCTCATCCATATCCGGATGTATATGAAAGGGATGCCCCCCTCCCGGCTCAACATCAACCCGCACCACGATCAAATTATCACTATCGGTTATGTCCGGTCTGGAAAACCAGTGATGAACACCCCGTTCCAGTTCCTCCACTTTTGTGGATTTCTCCGTAAAAAAATGTCCTTCTTTTTTCGACATAAATTTATTCCTTTTTACTGCTTTAAGATTATTTTTTACTCCTAACAATTCTACCTTCAGGTCAGAATTTAACATCAACTCCAAAGTTATAAGACCTGTTATCTGACTTTGACCACTGATCCGGAATAGCCGGAATTTTTTAGGTCAGGCGGTAACTGAAGGCCCGCATCATTTACCGCTTACTCAGCCATTCGATACTGTTTTGGAGTATTGCAACATATGCCTCATGCTCGTGGGCATCACCGTCGTGCCCCAGTGTGATATTGACAACACGCCCATCGCCATACTCCACAGTCCAGGCCACCGGGTATTCCTCCCCGGTTTCTTCCTCAATACCCATAGCCAATACATGCATATCGGCCCCATCGCCGGCTTTTTCAAACCGGTAGAGCTCATCGACAATCGTGAACCGGGAAGGGACTCCGGCCATCAGCGGGTGCTCTACCTCCACCACATACACCTCAAATTCGCCTAGCGGAGGATGACTACGTGTTCCGCCCCCGACAAAATCCCTATAGTATTCCGGCCAGTCATCTTGCCAATTGTACCACGTTGCAGCATGCACCAGGAGTAACCCGTTTCCGGCGGCCACAAAATCATGGATCGCACGATGAAGTTCCGGGTCCGACAGCGGCTGATTGTTACTCAAATAGATAATATCAAGATTCGGAAGTTGTGGAAGAATTGCATCGGGTTCATCCGTATAGCGCACTGAGGCACCGGTCTGAGCTATCGTCGTGGAATCTGCTTCATTAAACCAGCGGTCGAAATCGTGATGGTCATGGCCGCCTACGATCAGAACATAAGGAGATTCCGGTTCGCTTGCATCCGGCTCGCATGTGTAAAATGTCCAGGAAAAAAGCAGCAGGAACAGAAAGGTTAAATTATACTGATTGTAAATCATTTTTCGGTTATTGGTTACTGGTTATCAGTGTAATGAATTCCCGGCAGTTTTCGCAAGAGATCTGCACTATATTCCGCAGTGATATCCCTTTGTGAATTTGCCAGCATCTCGTACCCGACACGAAATTTTTTAACCGTTGCCGACCGCAGTAGTGGCGGGTAGAAGTGCATATGAAAGTGCCATTCCGGATAAGATTTGCCATCCGTGGGTGCCGGATGGAATCCGGCTGAATAGGGAAAAGAGATTTCGAAAAGATTGTCGTATTTGATGGTAATTTTCCGAATGATATCGGCCAGCCCGGATTTTTCTTCCTCCTGCATCTGATCAAAACCGGAGAATGGCCTCCGGCTGACAACCAGCGTTTCAAAAGGCCAAAACGCCCAAAACGGAACCAGAACAACAAAATGATTATTTTCTACAACAACCCGTTCATTCAGTGCCAATTCAAGGTCCAGGTAATCCCCCAAAAGGGTACTCCTCTTTTGCATATACCAGTCTTTTTGTGCTTGCAACTCTTTGAGGGGCTCATCCGGAATCGTCTGCTGTGCCCAGATCTGTCCGTGCGGATGGGGGTTGCTGCACCCCATGATTTCCCCCTTGTTTTCAAATATCTGAACGTAGTTGATAAATGCTTTTGACCCCAGGTCCGCATACTGATCAGCCCATAACTCCACCACTTCAGTGATCTGTTCCACTGTCATTTCCGGCAGCGTCAGATTGTGCCTGGGGCTGAAACAGATCACACGACAGATTCCTTTTTCTGTCTCGGCAATCAGCAGTTCTTTATTATTGATGGATTGGAAAGCTATATCCGGTTGCAGGGCACTAAAATCATTATCAAAGACATAGGTAGAATGATATTCAGGATTTTTTTTGCCACCTGCACGCTCATTTCCCGGGCATAGATAGCATCCAGGGGCATAGGCTTCACCCGCATCTTTCTGCGGGCCCTCTTCCCGTCCCTGCCAGGGTCTTTTCATTCGATGGGGGGACACCTGTATCCACTCTCCTGTAAGTATATTATATCGGCGATGAGGTGCCTTATAAAAAAAGCTGTTTTCTGGGTTATTCATACTGAATTGTATCCTTTAAAGACAGTGTATCGGTTCCATCAGCTGTTTTTGCCACATAAACGTTAGGTTTGATTTTGGTCTCTGTTCTGTAGTATGTCGAAAGTGTTTCTGATATTTCCTCTAACCGATCTTTCCAAACCAGGTTTATCGTACAGCCGCCGAAACCTCCTCCCATCATCCTGGCCCCAATGACACCATCCAGGCTTTCAGCCTTTTCAACCAGCAAATCCAGCTCACGGCAGCTCACTTCAAACAGGTCGCGCAATCCATAATGTGATTCATACATACAGGTTCCGAAAGATTCGAGGTCCCCTTCCTGAAGGTGATCGCAGGCATGTTCAACCCTCCTGTTCTCATCGAGCACAAACCGGCACCGGTTGTACACCGTCGGATCCAGTTCCTTTTTGCCTCTTTCGAGCATCTCAAAGGTTACATCCCGAAGGCTTTGAACGGCCGGATTCTTCCTCGCAAAGAAGGCCGTACCTTCTTCACACTGCTGCCTGCGTTTGTTGTACTCAGATTCCGCAAGTTCTCTGTGAACATTGGTATCGAACAAGACAATTCTTATCTGTTCGTCATTAAATGATATTAAATGATGTTCCAGAGTTCTGCAATCGAGCCGGATCAAATGATTTTTTTTCCCATGTAAATTGGCGAACTGATCCATAATCCCACAATTAACACCAACAAACTGATTCTCTACCTGCTGGCCGAGCTCAGCTATTTCAATCTTTGAGAGCCCCAGATCCAGCAAGCTGTCGAGACCGAATATAAATGCATTTTCAAGTGCGGCCGAAGAGGAGAGACCTGCTCCGATGGGTATATTTCCTCCAAACACACAATCAAAGCCGGAAAGGTTGACGTTTGATTTTTT
>SKRC01000051.1 GCA_007118695.1 Balneolaceae bacterium
CGGCTCCAGGGTAACTGTGAGCGGTGCAAATGGCAGGCAATTCTTTCAGGAAGCCTATCAGACCAGAGGATTTCAATCGACGGTGGAACCGATTTTGCATTTCGGTCTGGGAGATCTTGAGGAGATCGACCTGAAAGTAATCTGGCCAGACCAAACGACCCAAATTCTCGAAGGGTTAACCGTCAACCAAACGATAACTGTCAGCCAATCCGGGGCAAATCGGGAAGAATACACCGAGTCAGAAGAAGGTCGTTCACCTGTGTTTGAATTCCTGGACACATCGGTTTTGGGACTTGATTTTCAACATCAACGAAGCCATTTCAATGACAGAATGGCTAATCCGTTAATGCCGCATACATTATCAAACCTGGGACCTGCTCTTGCCGTTGCCGATGTTAATAATGATGGACTTCCGGATCTGTTTATCGGTGGCGGACAGGGGCAGCCGGCCAGGCTCTACCTGCAACAGACGGACGGCACATTTAGGGAAGCTGAGGTCCCCGTTTTCAACGATCACAACGACTATGATGATGCAGATGCCGTTTTCTTTGATGCCAATGGAAACGGGCATTTGGATCTTTATGTAGTCAGCGGTGGCAATTTCGACACCATGAACGGCCCGGCCTATCAGGACCGGCTTTACCTGAACAACGGTTTCGGCAGTTTTACCCATTCTTCTGATGGATTGCCAGAGATGCACTCAAGCGGAGGTACCGTTACCCTATTGGATATCAACGGCAACGGGCAGACGGATCTTTTTATCGGCGGGCGTGTTCTGACCGGTCAGTATCCGGTATCCCCCCGCAGTTATTTGTTGAAAAATAATGAAGGGTCATTTACAGATGTGACCGAAGAGTTGGCTCCGGATCTGATGCGGGCAGGTATGGTCACCGATGCTGTCTGGGCTGATTTTGATAATGACGGGGCCTATGAACTGGCTATTGCCGGGGAGTGGATGCCCATCCGTATATTCAAGCAAAACAGTGACCGGGTCTATGAAGAGATTACAGAGCAAGCCGGCCTGCAAAAGAGTTCCGGATGGTGGAATGTTCTGAAAGCTGCCGATTTAAACGGCGATGGCAATCTTGATCTGATTGCCGGCAATCGCGGGTTAAATTCTTTGATCAGGGCCAAGCCTGATGAGTCAATTATACTGTACAATGGCGATTTCAACAACAACGGAATGCTGGATCCCCTGATCACGCAGGTCATTGACGGGCAGCGCTACCCCCTGCCGGACAGAGACCAACTGCTTCGGCAACTGCCCAACCTGCGCAGTCAGTTCCCTACCTATGAGTCCTATTCCACTGCAACCATCAATGAAATCATCCCCGAAGATGTGTTAAACGATTCAGAGAAATATTATGTCCATACTTTTGCATCTTCTGTTTTTAAAAACAAGGGCGACGGCAGGTTTGAAATAGAACCATTACCCCGGTATGCACAGGTCGCTCCGGTGTATGATATGATTGTTGACGACATTCTGGGTAATGATCTTTATGATATATTGATTGCAGGAAACAATTTTGGCACCCGTCCGGAAATGGGTCCGATCGCCGGCCAGGGAGCCCTGATGGCCGGAGATGGCGAGTACGGTTTCACAGCCTTACGGTCCAATGAAACCGGTTTTTACGGGGATGGAAGTATCAGAAAGCTCGCCATCCTGCCCTCCCAGCTCGGAATCCTGTTGCTGACAGCCAGAAATGGTGAATCTGTATTGGCATACAGGTATATCTATTCCCCTTAAAAAATTGTTTAATTATTCAATTATTCCCCAGTTCATTTGTTTGAATTGGAGACCTTTAAATTAGCTTAAACCCCTGCTTTAACGATAACTTCAACCGTCTTCTCCAGTCCGGTCCGTGCCACTTCAAGCATATCCTGTTCCCAATAGTTGGGATTAAACAGTTGGAGTGAGACGGAATCTTTGAAACCAATTCTTTTCAAATCCTGCAATATATCGGCTAAAGGGAAAATACCATCACCCGGATAAATGCGGTGTTCATCTTCCAGCTCATCCCGCGGAGGGTCATCAGGTACGTCGTTGATTTGAAAGTTGGCAATAAAGTTACCCTGCAGGTGTTTCATGCCATTCCAGCCGGAACCGCCGGCATACAAATGGAATGTGTCGGGGATTATTTTGGCCTTGGGATGATCGGCGTTCAAAGCAATGGCTGATGCCTGGCCAATCCTCTGGTTGTGAGGCAAAAATTGGAGAAAATTCAGCGCTGGTATCACGTTGTAGTCGTTGATTCCCATCTCAAGCAGATCGTGAAAACGTTCAGCTGCCCAATACAGGTTGTATTCCTGCCAGTCCCGGGCCGGGGTCAATACGGCTTGAATATATTTGGATCCGATCTCTGAAGCCTGTCGCAATCGGCGCCGGTGGTCTTGCTGTACCTCATTCCACTCTTCCTCATTGGGCGGTATGGAATTCCATAATGCCACAACATTTGGCACATCCAGACCATGATCTTTGATCCTACGGCCAAGCTCTTTCAGGTCCCCGCCATTTTGCTCATATTCATTGAGTTCACCTTCCCAGGGTTCAATTCCGTCATAGCCAGCTTCGGCCGTTATTTTTATTTTTTCTTTTAGGGTCTCCACCGGTCGAATCGTAGCTGTATCCAGGGAAATTGGCCATGGGCTCCTTCCATTTTGATATCGTTTGAATTCCTGTTTACCAGGTTCGGGTTTGCCTGTGAGAGAGAAACCGGCTGCAAGCGTACTGCTACCGATGATAAATTCTTTTCTTGTAAAAGACTTCATTGACAAGGATCAGTTAGAAAATTTAGTTATTAAAAAAAGCTACCCTGGCGAAGTTGTCAGGGTAGCTTTTTGGATTTGCTCAAGCCTATAAATTTATCAGCGCGGTTCAATACGAAATATACCACTTTCGCTGTGATCGTTTAATACGTAAATATATCCATC
>SKRC01000229.1 GCA_007118695.1 Balneolaceae bacterium
AATGAAACCCGGCTGCAATACCGTGTTACCGATCGTTTTAATGGTACCATTACCTTGGGTTATTCATCGGAACGGGGCCTGGAGCCAACCGACCTCGATTTCACTGAAACCGTAAACCGGCGTGTCAGTGTCCAGCATAGTCACGATTTGAGCCCCTATGCAAGTATGAATGCCAACATTAATTTCAGAAGTGCTGATTTTTTTCAACGAAACTCCTACGACATCGACGATCGTGCCGAAACCAGTGCCTCATCAAGTCTTACGTATCGCTACCGCCATCCGGAAAACCTCTTCAACTTCAATATTACCAACAGGCTGAATCAGCAGTTTGCCACGAATACAACACGCTTGCAGGGCCCGCAAATGAGTTTCAGCCTCCGGCAGTTCAACCCGTTCGAACGTGACGACCCCACCAGAACTCAACGTCGGTTCTATGAAACCATTTCGGTTCAGTACAACAATAACTTTGAAGCTGATTACAATTTCCGGCCCACCGACGGTCCTGATGCAGACATCAGCTGGTTTGAGGCTCTCTTAAACCCATCCAAATTTCGAGAGGCCACCGGTGACGACCGGCACATCAGAACCGGTCTCAGGCAAAGGGGCCAGGTATCGGCTAACAACCTGATTCCCAGTGAACATCTTAATGTAAGCAGCAGTTTTAACATCACTGAATATACATATCCCAGTACCTTACGCAGGGAATGGAATGAAGAAGAGCAAAGGGTGGAAGAACGAAGGGAACAGGGCATTACTTCCGGAAGGGATTTCAGCACCAACCTCAATTTTTCCACGACTCTATATGGTATTTCCCAGGCAAGAATCGGAAACCTGGAAGGGTTCCGCCATACGCTTCGCCCCAACATCGGTTTCAGTTACAGCCCGGACTTCAGTGAAGAACGGTGGGGCTTTTACAGGGACGTTCAGGTCGATACTCTTGGCAACACCCAGCGTTACTCCATTTTCCGGGATGAGGTTTACGGCGGGCCTTCGCGGGGTGAACAGATGAATTTGAATTTTGGGATCACCAATATACTGGAAACCAAACGGGTAAGAAGAGATTCTACCGGTGAGGTACAAAGCACGAACCTGCGAATCATTGACAATTTCAGCATTAACTCCAGCTACAACTTTGCCGCCGACAGCCTGAATTTCAGCCAGGTGCGCGCCAGTCTCTCCACGCGGGTTATTGAAGGTGTAAATATTTCGATGTCAGCCAATTTCTCAATGTATGCCCGCGATGATAACGGAAGGGAAATCAACCGCTTTATTTGGCAGGAAACCGGCAAATTCCTCCAGCCACTCAGCTATTCAGTCAGTGCCAACTACTCGATCAGAGGCGGATCCCGTGGTATGAGCAGGGTCAGTACCCCCATGTACAGGCCTTATGACCCGCTGGATCAGGATCTATTCGGCCCGGTGGATGCCCGGTTTAATGAAAAACCGATTCAGAATTTTTCCTCGCCATTTTCAGCCAGCTTCAGCTTCAGCTATCGATGGACACATCGACATGGGCAGGATGCACGAAAATCGGCCACCCTGAATGTCAACAACATCCAGTTTAACCTGACCCCAAAATGGAGTGTAAGCACCCGGATCGGGTACGACTTTATCGATCAGGACCTGACTCCTTCCCAATTTAGCCTGAACCGAAGGATGGAGTGCTGGTCGTTAAGCTTCCAGTTTAATCCTTTTGGTGATTTCCAGTATTATTTCTTCCGCCTTAGTATAGACAGCGGACAGATCCAGTCTCTGTTCCAGAAACTGCCTCTGCTCAACAATCTCGAAAGAAGTTCTTCCCCTACCGGCCGGGCCCCAAGATTTTAACGATTGAATATCGAATATTGAACAGCGAATGTCGAATGTTGAAGGATCAATTACGGTCATGCTAAATCAGGAATAGACAGCCCCTTCAGCGTTCGGTTCGTTAATCGACAAATGGTCTTCGATTATCGTTTCAAAGTTCAATGTTCGATATTCAGCGTTCAGTTGTTCGATATTCGGTGTTCCTTGTTCAATATTCATTATTCTTTCCCGTGCATCTTTTCCATATATCGGACGATATATTTGCCGAAAATATCGAACTCCAGGTTCACAACATCTCCTTCCCTGAGGTTTTTCATGTTTGTATAATCCCGGGTATAAGGGATGATGGCAACTGTAAAGCGGTTCTCTTCTTCCCGGGCAACCGTAAGGCTGATTCCATCAATGGCAATACTCCCGCGTCCCACTACATAGGGAATAAACTCTTCGGGATAGGAAACCGTTACCAGCCGGTCATTACCTTCGGCTTCAATCTTTTCAATTTTGCCAACAGCATCTACATGCCCCTGTACGATATGTCCCTCTATCGCTTTATCAAGGGTGAGAGAGCGTTCAAGATTCACTTCATCCCCTTCGGCTATATTACCAAACGAAGTTTTTCGAAGGGTTTCTTCAACACATTGGACCGTGAAAATCTGATCATTCTGCCTTATTACCGTCAGGCAGACACCATTCACACTAATACTTTCATCTATATGAGTATCGCCTGCAAATGAACAGGAAATGTCCAATTCCCGCCCGCCTTCCAGTGGAAGAATTTTTTCGATTTTGCCCGTTTCGGCTACAATTCCTGTAAACATTTCTATTCAGATTTTAGCAGTTAACAACATGTCATCCCCAACCCTGTTCCATTCAAAAGAGTGAAACGGCAGAATATCTTCCATTCTGTTGATATTCAACCCCAGCAGGGAACGGGTACCTCCACCGAGAAGCTTCGGTGCAATAAATAATTCAAGCTGATCCACAAGTCTCTGTTTTAACAGGGCTGTTGACAGCGCCTGACCTCCTTCAACAAGCACCGACGTAATTCCTTCATCTCCCAGTGTATGCATTGCCGTTTTCAAGTTCGTATGCCCCTCATGCCGGTCCACTACAAGTATCTTGCCCCGGAAATAATTCGTTTTCATCAATTTCAGCATGGGGTCGGCATCTGATTCGGCCTGCTCTCTGTTATGGGTGATGATAATCGTTTTTTCTTCATACTGGTCGGAAAACAGGTTCAGATCTTTCGACAGGCCATATGGCCCGTCAATCACGATTCTGACAGGCTGCCGGCCTTCGATATGGCGAACCGTCAGGGTCGGATTATCTGTCTCAACAGTATTGCGCCCGACCATCACCGCATCGTAACTGGCTCTCCAGCGGTGTACCAATTCCCTGGACTTGTGGCTGGTGATCCATTTGGAATCCCCATTCGGAGCAGCGATATACCCATCGGCCGTTTGTGCGATCTTTAACGTGAGAAATGGCCTGCCGTATTCCAAATGATGTAAAAAGAACCGATTCAACTCCACTGCTTTCTCTTTCAGCAAGCCGGTCTCCACCCGGATTCCTTTCTCTTTCAAATAGGCTATTCCCTTTCCATTTACTTTCGGATTGGGATCCTTCATGGCCACGACTACTCTTGCGGGCTTTAATTCGCCGAGTATTTCAGTACATGGCGGGGTTTTCCCGTGATGGCTGCACGGCTCCAGGGTAACGTAAACGGTGGCTTTCGTCAGTTTTGATTTGTCATCGACTGAATTCACTGCATTTACTTCTGCATGTTCTTTTCCAAATCTCTCATGGAACCCTTCTCCGATTATATCCCCGTCAACCGAAACGATCACACACCCCACCATAGGGTTCGGAGAGACATACCCACTTCCCTTACGGGCGAGATTCAATGCCCTTTGCATCCAAATTTTATCCTGCTTTGTAAATGCCATACCTGAATATAAACGAATTTGAGATTCGCCAACATCATCATTTGATTTTTTCGACCCCTTTTCAGCAACAGGGACCATGTGGAGCCTGGCCTCGAATTCCCGGCAAAAAGTACAATTCTATACATTAAAAAAGGGCAGGAATGTTGGATTCTCTGCCCTTTAAGATATTCGATAGCCAGTAAATAAAACCGGAACCAGATTACCGCGACAACAGGCGATGTCTGTTATCGCGAATATTGGCGTCTTTTTTCATCTGATCAAGCCAAACTTCACTAAATACGATGTATTTCTGTTGTTCAAGCTGCTGACGGAGATTTCTTCGTTCATCCGAACTCATTGCAGCCGGATCTGCAATATCCAGGTCGACAACTTCAATCACAAAAGCAGCACTACTGCCTTCGAGTACGCCGGATCTGGCGCCTTCCTCAAGGCCGAAAACAGCCCCGATGATTCCCGGTTCACGGCCTGCTCCTGAGATGGAATTGCTGCCCAATCTGAGGTTATTTGCTGACTGAATTTCCTTGCCGCTGACCTCTGCAAGCTCCTCGAGAGACTCGATTCCCTGGGCAAGATCACGCGCCCTTTGAACGGCGGCCTCTTTCCGTTTCAACTCCCTGAGGTTATTTTCAATCTGGGATCGAACTTCACTCAATGGCCTTGGACCTGCAGAAATTACCTCAGTCATTTTCACAACAACAAATTTATCAGCCAGTTCAATACCTTCGGAGATATGACCTCTTCGCATTCTTTCAAGTTCATTGACCAAAGGCCGGGCTTCACCCATACCCGGAACTACCGATGTCCCTTTTGTAGCACTACCGGTTTTGATTTCATATCCCTGTGTTTCGGCTTCGGCTTCAAAACCATCTTCCGACGCAAAGAAGCTGAATTCTTCTGCTTCTTCTGCAAGACGGTCGATAGTCGCAATCGGATCGGCAATAACGTCATAGGAAAATACGGCAAATTTAATTTCATCATCCCGCTGATCCACCTTTTTAAACATGTGGGGATTGCCGTTGATCATATACACTTCACTGACCTCACCTACTTCCAGATCAAGAACGGGCGCATATTCATCCCGGATCTCATCTTTGTGCACAAAACTGTCGCGGTACTCTGTTGTTGATTCATATTGCCGCAAGAATTCGGCATGATCGTCGGCTTCTGCAAAACGTTCCCTGAGCTCTTCCACATCCTGTTTGATACGAAGAGTGTCTTCACTGGTTGGCGTTTTGTCGAACGCTACATATTGAAACCGGTACGACTCCTCTCGGTGGAATTGATCTTTGTTATTCTCGTAATAATTCCTGATTTCCCGATCGGTCACTTCAATTTCGTCATCACTGATTTCACTGAATGGAAACCGGATAAACCGGATATCTGCAAAACTGTTCTGTTTCTTGTATGCCCGATCGATATCACTTGAGCTAACCCGAAGGCCGGATGTGATAAAATTAGACATTTTTTGCTGGCTTCGGTTCTGACGGAGCTGCTGTTCGATCATCATCCAGATCTGCTGATTTTCAGGGGCTTCGATTGCTGCCTGAAGGGCCACCCGGTCGATCCGGCCATCTTCATCTGCGAATTGCTGGCGGATAAACGGATCGGGATCATCACCTGTAATCATGTTGATCAGTTCCTGATCCGTTACCTTGATACCCAGTTTATCCATCTTCTGAGCCATCAGCCTCTCAGCAACCAGGTCTTCCCATGCCTGTTCCTCGTAGTAGGAACGCATATCGGAAGTCATCGGCGTGCTTCTCTGCTCATTATGCTGCTCAACATAATAGCTGACCCTGTTGTTAAACTCTTCATGCGAGATGTTATCGCCATTTACCGAGCCCAGATGAGTCGGTCCTCCGGCCATAGCATCAAATACCTGTGTATCCTGTAAAACCCATAAAATTCCGAACGAGAAGATCAGCACCCATAAAATAATGGGGGTACTGTTTCTCATTTTTGACATTGCACCCATAAAATCCTCTCAAAAATTCTTTTAATCGTTAACTGCTTCTATTCATGTTTATAACTTGTAAATATACGGCAACACGCTGCGAACAGCAACGCTGACCAACAAGATAACGTACAAGGCAAAGCTAAATTTTAGAATAACTCGATCAGCGTCATGTGCCTGAGGTACCTGCCCGGATTTTCATTAATCCCTTTCAGAAGCTTATGAAGCTCAACTGAAATACTGTCGGCATTTTGATACAGTGAGGGATCGTTCAGAAGCTGGCCAATGGTGCCGTTTCCATTATTAATTTTCACCAGGATCTGGTTGAGCTGATCCACACTCTGATCGAGTTCTTTGCTGATCTTTTTCAGGTCTTTGGATGATTCTTTCAGATTTGCCATGAGGGTATCGGCCTGCGGCCGGCTGTCGTCCACCATGGTATCGAGTTGAGCCAGTATTCTGTTGGCCGAGGAAATGGCATCTTCGAGCTCTTTTTGTCGTGAAGTCAGAACTTGTGAGACGGCATTTGTGGTAGATTCAATATTGTGAATTGACTGGCCGATTGACAGCCTGTTCTCTTCATTCAATGTTTTGTTTAACTTCAGAAGAAACTGGTTGAGTTCGGTGAATGACTCGGAGATATCATCCCCCAGTTCCTGCCCTCTATCAGCCAGGGCTTCCATCATCGTGTCAACATATGTCCCTTCAATGGTACCTCCGAATTTCACATATTGATCAGAAACACCGCGTTCGATGACGATTGCCTTGCCATCGAGTAAACCTATGGAGGTTAACCGGGCATGCGAATCGACTGGAATATCTACATCCAATTCGATTGACAGAACGACCCTGACCCGGCTCTCCCTGGTCAGTTCTATATTTATGACGGATCCGATCTTCACACCGTTCATATACACGACGTTTCCTACTCCCAGGCCGTCAACACGGTCAAACTCGGTGACCACCTCATGGGTTTGACGAAAGATCGGCATATCGCTCATATATCTGAATCCAATATATGCAGCAGCAATTGCCAGTAATACGGTTAAACCTACTTTTAATTCATTGCTCATTATCGGTCATTTTCTGTTTATACTTTTAATTATTGAAATTCATTTCCAATTACCGTCCATCGATTCTGATAATCTGATAAACGTTAACCCTGCAGGCTGGCCTACCCCTAGATCTGGTATTCACTGGCCCGGACGAATCTCATCAGCTCGTCGTGTGTACTCGTTTTCATTTCGGTTACACTTCCATGCCAACTTAATTTCCCATGGTCTAAAAATGCAACCTTATCTGCCACCTCCAGAACACTATGCATGTCGTGCGTAACGACAATGGAGGTGATATTCAGTGAATTGGACATTTCCATAATCAATTGGTTGATCTCATCCGAGGTTTCCGGGTCCAGGCCGGAAGTCGGCTCATCATACATCATATAATCGGGTTGTAAAATGGTAGCCCTTGCCAATGCAACCCGCTTTCTCATCCCCCCCGAAAGTTCAGAGGTTTCCTTGTACATAGCCTCCACCAGTCCAACTATCTCAAGGGCTTGTTCCACATTGTATTTAATATCCTTTTCTGTCTGTTTTGTAAAATAACGAAGCGGGAAAGCGACATTTTCAAATGTATTTATTGAATCGAAAAGTGCAGATCCCTGGAAAAGAACACCAAAACGATGCCTCATCTTGCGCAATTTAACGTATTCCTGTTTGTGGATATTTTCACCATCAATAAGTACTTCACCGGAATCGGGGTATAACAGCGCATTGATATGTTTCATCAAAACCGATTTTCCGCAACCTGAACGGCCGATAATCGCCACCGTTTCACCATCTTCAATATTGAAAGTGACATCATCCCAGACCAGCAGGTTGCCAAAACTCTTTTTCAATTTTTTAATTTCAATCATGATTCATTGCTTTACTAGAGAAGAAGTGTGGCCAGCAAAAAGTCGGCAAGCAGCACAAACATACAACCCAAAACCGTTGCCTGGGTAGTACTTTTGCCGACACCTTCTGCCCCGCCACTTGCAAAATAGCCTTTATAACAGGCAACCGAGGTTATCAGAAAACCAAATACAAACGACTTGACGAATCCAAATAATACGTTCCATGGCTGAAAATACATACGTGCACCGATCATAAAATCTGAAGCCGGAACTGCCCCGGTCAGTATACCGGCCATCAATCCCCCGCCGATTCCAAAAATACTGGCTACGATATACAGTACCGGAAACATCAGCAAGCCGGACAACACACGTGGCACGACCAGAAACGACACCGAATTAAATCCCATCGACTCCAGGGCATCAACCTGTTCACTCACTTTCATCGTACCCAATTCCGTGGCTATTCGGGCACCCACTTTACCGGCCAGAACCAGGCTCGATATAACCGCAGCCAGCTCAATCAGGATTGACTCGGAGACAATAGCTCCAATCGTCGAGAGCGGAATAAAGGCCAACTCAAGCTGGTAGGCCGTCTGAATGGTGAGTACTGCACCCGTAAAGACGCCCGTTAGCATGATGATTCCAAGCGAATCGTACCCCACTTTGACCAACTCGCTAAATAAATTCTTTCGATAGGTACTGAACTCAGTCGAAGAACGCAGCGCCTGATAAAGCAGAGTTGTGTATTTTCCTAATTCTTGTAATGCGTACATAAATTCTCACTGAACTGACTCTTGCTGCCAGCAATAAGCGTCTGTCTGTTATCCTTTCAGGGTCTGTTAAAAACAAGGATATTACGAAAGATTTACTCCAATTGTGGCTTCCAATTGCTCATTTCAATGCTGGTGCCAACAACTTTTGCCGTGAATATGAAATTGTTAACGTTTTAATCACCTGGTTTATTTAACGGAGTATAACTGGCTCAGTCTTAGTTTTGATGGCAGCTTGTCTCCCATCTCCTGCATGATTCTACACTGCCGGTAAATGTGCAGTAAAATACAATATATAAATTCTCTATCTTACACCTTTCGCTTAATTATCCGGAATAATCTTACTTATGATTCGATATCTTACTGCCGGTGAATCGCACGGGCCTGAAATTACAGGAATTGTTGAAGGCGTGCCAGCCGGCCTGCCCATTACTGAAGATGAAATTGCGCACCACCTTGCCCGGCGGCAGGAAGGCTATGGCCGGGGAGGCCGGATGGCATTTGAAAAAGACCGTGCTGAAATTACCAGTGGCCTGCGCTTTGGCAAAACAATCGGGTCCCCGATAGCGATGCGTATGCCCAATCGCGCATATAAAAAAGATGACAGTAACTGGCCCAGAGTGATGGCTAAAGAGGGTTCAGGTGAAGGCGTGGAACCCATTACCCTTTCACGGCCCGGCCATGCCGACCTGGTTGGTGTTCAGAAGTATCGGTTTGACGATATACGCCCGGTGATTGAACGCTCAAGCGCCCGTGAAACCGCCATCCGGGTAGCCTGCTGCTCCGTCGCCCGCCTGTTTCTCAAGCAATTCGGAATTGAAATCGGGGCTCATGTTATTCGAATTGGGTCTGCCGGTTATTCCGGCTGGGATGAAGTCAGGGCATTGACACAGCCGCTGATGGAAAAAGGGGCAGAGAGCATCTATCAAAAAGCCGATCAGTCGGATGTGCGCTGCCTGGATGAAAATCTCGGAACAAAAATGCGCGAAGAGATCAAAATGAAACGAAAAGAGGGCTCTTCACTGGGCGGGATTTATGAAATTATCGTTACCGGCGTACCTGCCGGACTGGGCAGTTATGTGCACTGGGATCGTAAATTGGACGGGCAGATCGCCCAGGCCATTATGGGCACACAGGCCATGAAAGGAGTTGAAATCGGACTTGGATTTGAAGCCGCTGCAAAACCCGGCCATGAAGTTCATGATGAGATTTTTTACAGCAATGGCCAATTTCAGCGGCGAACCAACCGGGCGGGCGGCATTGAAGGCGGCACCACAACCGGGATGCCAATCATCATACGCGGGGCCATGAAACCCATCCCGACGATGATTAAACCACTGAAAACGGTTGACTTTGCCACCCGCGAAGAGCAGGACACCCGGTACGAACGCTCCGATGTATGTGCACTGCCGCGGGCTGTTGTGGTCGCCGAAAATGTGATCGCACCGGTTCTGGCCAATGCATTTCTCGAAAAATTCGGAGGCGATTCGATTGCTGAGATTTCAGAACATTTTCAAACAGCTCACAGGGAGCAAAATGAGTGAGAACCGGGACAAAATAAAACGCCTTGCACTAAACGTGCGCAATAATCCCACTGACTCTTTTTCAAAATTTGCCCTTGCCCTTGAACTGCTAAAAAACAATCAGCCTCAAAAAGCGTTAGCCTTATTTGAATCCGTATATACATTTGACCCTGAATATCTTGGTGTTTACTATCATCTTGGTAAATTGTACCAGTCGATGAACCGGTTTCAGGATGCGGAAAAATGTTTTAAAGAAGGTATTGTCGTTGCAGAACATCAGAATGAACAAAGAACGTTATCGGAATTAAAAGAAGCCCTGGTCCTGTTGGAGGAGGAGAAAAATTATGAAGATTAGGTCTACGAATTCGGTATTTATAACTATGTTGCTTGCCTTGGGATTGATGTTTCTAATGCCGGCCGAAGTATTCTCCCAATCGAATTCCGATACCCATACGGTCCAATCCGGCGATACACTTTTCAGTATTTCAAGACAATATGATGTAACAGTCGCTGAATTGCGAGAGTGGAATGACCTTGAAAACGATGGGCTCAGAATCGGAATGGAACTGCGGGTATCCCCGCCGGCAGAGACCGATGCCATTACACACACAGTCGGCCCCCAGGAGACCCTGTTCGCCATCAGCCGTACATACGGTGTTACGATCGCCGAGATCCAGCAGTGGAATAACCTTGAAACTACAGCCCTGTCAGTCGGGCAGGAATTGCTCATTTACGCTGAGAATGGCGATCAAACCGCAGATTTACCGGAAGTTGACAGAAGGCCGCAAACGGAACAACAAACCCAGCGGGAATCAATTGTTACGCCAACTTTGTCTGCCAGTACCTATTACACGGTCCAAAGTGGTGATTACCTAAACAGGATAGCCAGTGAACACGGTATGACCACCGATGAATTGCGCCAGCTCAATAACCTGGAAGATGATATGATCCGTGTGGGTCAGCGGCTTGTAGTAAGGGAAACACAATCCACTCCCGTTGTTGACGAAGACTTTGAGGAATCAACGCCCCAGGGACGCTTTGTCAATTACCGCCTTGAATCGGGGGAAAGCACAGATGCGATTCTGGAGCGTTTTTCCATGACAAGGGAAGAACTGGAAGCCCTCAATCCCGGAACCGATATTGGATCACTCAGCAGCGGGCAACGCATTACCGTTCTGCTGCCAACGAGCAGAACGTTCAAAAATCCTTATCGCCATCGTGCCGGATTACGTGATTTGGGCGATGTATCAGTCAGCCGCTATGATGAATCCGATATCGCCTCTTCCACCACAAGCGGGGAGCTCTACAATCCGGATCAACTCACGGCAGCCCATTCAAATATGGCTTTGGGCAGCATCGTGTATGTTGAAAACCCGGAAAACGGCAGAGGAGTATATGTCAAGATCAACGACCGGTTTTCAGGAAACGGAATCAAACTCTCCAGCCGGGCGTTTGAAACGTTGAAATTTGCCTCCGAGTCACAAGCCTCAGCCACCATTTATCAGGAAGATTAAGCTGATGCAACACCAACTGACCAGGAGAAGCTACTTCCGGGAAACCCGCACACTCCTGTACAGTTATTTGATCTGCATTCCTCTGCTGCTTCTCTATGAGATACTGATACTGATATCCCAGCCCGAAACGGAGTACCTGGTACGCATTTCCGTCGATGCATGGTTTAAAGCCATTTTCAGTGTGTTGGGGCTCCATGCACTTTCGATAACTTTTTTGATTGCAGCCCTTGTCGGAATTGTCATTCTCTGGCGCGACCGGAACCGGCTGAAATCGGTGAAAAAGCATTATTTCTTCTTGATGCTTGTCGAAGCCCTTTTCTACGCTGTTTTGCTGGCAGTATTGATTACAACCCTGCTGCAATCCATCCTGATGGCAACGGCCTCAACGCCTCTTGCCGACCTGCCCAAACTGCAGCTATTTGCTCTTTCACTGGGAGCCGGCCTGTACGAGGAACTGTTTTTCCGGGTTATTCTGGTCGGTGCACTTTTATGGGCCTTCCAAAAAATGACAGAGAAAAACTGGATCGCCTATGGTGCAGCTGTAATCATTGCAGCACTTTGTTTTAGCGCAGTCCATTATACCGGGGAATTTGGAGATCCGTTTACAATGGGTTCATTTTTATTTCGGTTTCTGTTTGGCTTAGCGCTAAATCTTATTTATGTTATAAGAGGATTTGGCATGGCCGCATGGACTCATGCCATTTACGATATTCTAGTGATCATGGCGATTTAGAGAGTCGTATTAGAACTTTCATCAGTACTATTCATAAAAATTAAAAGTCATCACTATCTTTTAACTGTCAGATCAATAGTAACTATTGGATCAACTTGAGAACTGTTGATATGTTCAAACAGGAGACTTTATTGACAGCTTAGTAGTTTCAGTTTGATCAGATAATTTTATTTGATTCGTACAGTTACACTAAATGTAAATCTAATGTTCAAGGCTCATTGTAAGCGGGATGGCAGAGCTCACTAAACACGAAATAAGAAAGCAGGAAGATTTCAATGAGGAGATTATCCCTCATTTGGATGCTTTGTATAATTTTGCCCTGAGATTGACCACAGATCCAAATGATGCAGAAGATCTCGTCCAGGATACGATTGTTAAAGCCTACAGGTTTTTCAGCAGCTATGAGAAAGGAACGAATGCAAAAGCCTGGCTTTTCAGAATTCTGAAAAACTCCTACATCAACAATTACAGAAAAAAGTCGAAAAAACCGCAGCAGGTGGATTACGATGAGGTTTCAACGTTCTATGAAACCGTAAGAGCCGAACGAACCGACACCTCCGACCTGGAAGACAAAATGTACCGGGATCTGATGGATGACGACATAACAGGGGCTCTTGAAGAGCTGCCCGAGGATTTCAGAACAGTTGTACTTCTGTGTGATGTTGAAGGCTTTACCTACGAAGAGATTGCAAACATGCTCGACGTACCCATTGGCACCATTCGCTCGCGGCTTCACAGGGGCAGAAACCTTCTCAAAGCCCAATTGATGGAATATGCCCAAAAACGGGGTTTTGCCAGCGATTGAACGCCCCGATTAATCATCTCTGCTGGTAGCAATAAGTGTAACCCTCATAACCGTTCCCGATTCCGCGTCCGAGCGCAGTATTTCGATTCTGCCCTTGTGATAATCCTCAATAATCCGTTTCGTAAGGCTTAATCCAAGCCCCCATCCTCTTTTTTTGGTACTAAAACCCGGTTTAAATACTTCATTGATGAATTTTCTGTCGATACCGGTTCCGGAGTCTTCAATATCGATATAAACTTCATCTTCGAGCTGATCGACCTTCACAGCCAGGAATGACCCGTCGGAATTTTCCCGGATAGCATCCATGGCATTTTTAATCAGGTTTTCAAGTGCCCAGTGAAAGAGTTCAGGATTCACATTGACTCTGGCATTGGTCTTCACTGATTTCCTTACTTCCACATGTTTGCCGAGCTGGGGCAGGCGGCTTTCCATATAGGCAATCACCTGGTCTACAATCGGCTCAAGCCTCATTTCCCTGAGCTCGGGTTCAGAGCCGATTTTATTAAAGCGTTCAGCAACTCCCCTTAGCCGGCGTACATCATTCTCGATTTCGTGAATGATGGTACCGGCCTCCGGGTTGTCGGTCGTTTTATCTTTTAACAGCTGGATCCAACCATACAGGCTCGATATGGGTGTGCCAAGCTGGTGAGCTGCTTCCTTGGCCATTCCCACCCAGAGATTCGACTGTTCGGAACGTGTAATGCTTCGATAGGTGGTATAGCCAAGCCCCAACAGAAGTGCCAGTAATCCGAATTGAAAATAGGGGAAATATCGCAGGTACTGGATGGTCTGGCTTTCTCCATAGTACACATACTGTGTCTGCTGCACCTGTTCATCACCGATGATAATTTCAACCGGATCGTGAATTGCAGCAAATTGCCGAATCAAATCCGGCCCGAGTTCATCCTCATCCACCAACTCGGAAAACAGGATCTCCCCGTTTTCATCAACCACAATAGTTGGAACCCTGAACTGGCCACCGGTAACCAGGTTTTGAGTCACAAAATCGAAGGTAGATCTTGCATGTTCTGCCTCACTGATCTTCGTAATAACACTGTCCGGCACCTGGGGGATATTTGAAAGAATATTGATGGCGTTATTCAGGTTTGTGCTTACCTGCTCGTGAACCGGCTGGCTGTTAAATTCGATGGCCTTGGCCCACAATTCGACACTGGAGCTTTCCTGTTCCCTGATTTTTTCAATCAGATATTGATTGTAGAGATACGACCCGACACCCAATATCACTAACAGGATGATAAGAATGATTTTGATCCGATTGGTTGGCAAAAAGAGTTGCATAACTTTTTAGTTTATAATCTGTGTCAATTTGAGATATTAATTCCCAAAAAAGGCTTATGCGCCGGTATTCTGTCATGCCATTTCAGTCCATAACAGACTATGATCCATAACGACAAACGGATCATGCTGCGCAAATCACAGGATCAGAACCCGGCACACTCACCGGGAAAATTCAGACCCTGTGAGCGAAATAATCGTCAAACCGGATCATTAAAACTAATATCAGCCAAAAAATTATGCAGATGCCTTCTGCTTTTCATACACCGGTGGTGCGTTCTCTTCAATCGTCTCTCTTGTGATAATACATTGTCTTACATTCTTTTGCGATGGAAGCGTGAACATAATTTCCAGCATTGCATCTTCCAGGATTGATCTCAAGCCACGGGCACCGGTTTTTCGTTTCATAGCTTTTTCCACAATGGAATCCAACGCTTCCTCTTCAAAAGCCAGATCGACCCCTTCCATTTTGAACAGTTTTTTATACTGTTTGGTAATGGCATTTCTGGGCTTCAAAAGGATATCGACCATCGCGTCCTTTGTCAGCTCCTGCAGTCCGGATATGACCGGCAGCCGCCCGATCAATTCCGGTATCAACCCGAACTTTTGCAAGTCTTCGGCTTGTACATAGGTAAAGATATCCGGATCCGACTTATCGTATTTAACCTGTTCTTCCGAGTGGAATCCCATGGAGCTGGTTGACAATCTTTGGGAAATAATATCTTCAAGGCCGTTGAACGCTCCACCACAAATGAACAGGATATTTGTTGTATCAAGTTGTATAAAACTCTGTTCCGGATGTTTACGGCCTCCTTTGGGTGGGATATTTGCTACTGTACCCTCCAGGATTTTCAGGAGAGCCTGTTGGACCCCTTCGCCCGATACATCCCGGGTGATCGATGGGTTGTCGCTTTTACGGGCAACCTTGTCGACCTCATCGATATAAACGATACCTTTTTTAGCCCGTTCCACATCGTAGTCGGCGGCCTGCAGCAGGTTGCTGAGAATGCTCTCCACGTCTTCACCGACGTAACCGGCTTCGGTCAATACCGTTGCATCGGCAATAGTAAATGGCACATCAATGATATCGGCCAGGGTGCGGGCCAACAGGGTTTTTCCGCATCCGGTCGGGCCTAACAGAATGATATTGCTCTTTTCTACTTCGGTGTCTTCAAAACCTTCGGTTTTGGAGGCATTGATTCGCTTATAATGATTATAAACGGCAACCGAGAGAGTTTTTTTCGCTGATTCCTGGCCGATCACATATTCATCGAGCCGCGATTTGATCTCAAGCGGCTTGAGAACCGACTGATACTGTGTATCGCGCCGGCGAGCCAGTGACGCCAGGTCGCTTTTTATAATACTTGCCGCATCGTCTACACATCGATCACAGATATACACATCGGGTCCTGCAACCATGCTGTTAACCTCTTTGCTGGATCTGCCGCAAAAAGAACAGTTTACCTTGTCGTTGCTTGATTTTTTACTCATAGCCGTTTACCGTCGTCTGTATCACTTCTTGTCGTTTAATTTTCTCTCCATGATCTTGTCAACAAGACCATAATCGAGAGCTTCCTTGGCACTCATCCATTTATTTCGATCGGAATCGAATTTGATCTCTTCGGCATCTTTGCCACAGTGGTAGCCAAGAATCTCATTCAGTTGCTGTTTGATTCGAAGTATTTCGGCAGCCTCAATTTCAATATCACTCGCCTGCCCCTGGACACCTCCCAGCGGCTGATGGATCATAACCCTTGCATGAGGCAGGATATTTCGTTTTCCTTTTGCGCCGGCAGCCAGTAGCACAGCACCCATCGAAGCGGCCATTCCAACACAGGTCACCGCCACATCAGACCGAACATACTGCATGGTATCATAAATTGCCAGTCCGGCTGACACAACGCCACCGGGGCTGTTGATATAGAGGTTAATATCCTTTTCGTGATCCTCCGATTCGAGAAAAAGCATCTGGGCAATCACCGAACTTGCAACCAAATCGTTGATTGGTGTGCCCAGAAAAACAATTCTGTCTTTCAGCAGGCGTGAATAAATATCGTATGCCCGCTCCCCCCTGCTGGTGGTTTCCACCACCATGGGAACCAAGTTGTTTTGAATCTGTGAAATATTTTCCATGTCCGGAATTTCCAATAGCGGTTGTTTGATTGACATAATTATTTAATTAATGCTTTTGCTTCTTAGTGTAACTTAAGATTCCTGTTTTTCGTTTTCTTTCTCCCGTTTTTCCCGGAATTCTTCTTTCGACAACTCCCGGATGTTAACAGCATCTTTTAACTTTTCAAAAATCTTGTTTTCACGAATGTTTGTTCGAAGGCTCTCCAGATGCTTCGGATTCTGAGCAAAGTACTGTTTCATTTGATCTACTGTTGCACCGTACTTGGCAGCTTCACCGGCAATGTATTCGTCAATATCTTCCGGCTTGATTTCAATATCTTCAAATTTTTCCTGAAGCGCTTCATTTATAAAGAACCATTTGCCTTCCTCTTTGGCCTGATCCTTCATCCGCTCCTTGTAGTCTTCTTCATTGAAATCCGGGGGCAGTTCATTTCCGGATTGCTGCTTCAGGTATTCAACGTAATTGTTTAGAATTTGTGTTTTAAAAACTTCCGGGATTTCAAAATCGTGGGCCTCGGTCAGCTTTGTAATCACATCCTGGCGAAACAGGTCCGTGCCGGTTTGATCGTAGTATTGCTGCATTCGGCTTTTGATAAAGCTTTTGAACTCATCCACATTCTTGGCTTCACCATTCGACTGCTCATTGGCAAACTCATCAGTGAGTTCAGCGGCATGGGGTTTTTCCACCTTTTTTACATAAAGACGAAACCGGTCTTTCTCTTCCCCTTCGCCTACTTCCATATCCACGGTATCGCCGCTCTTTTTTCCGATCAGCGCCTCGCGAAACTCACTGGCCCCTTCATCTTTGAGATTCAGAGCCTGGTCTTCATCGATTTCACCCTCGACCGGATTACCTTCCTCATCGAGTGACTGGGCATCAACGATCACCCGGTGATCCTCTTCTATTTCACCTTCTACCTCCTCCCAGTTTCCCTGCTGCTCGAGAGTCCGCTTTATTTCTTTATCCACTTCCTCATCGGTAACATCGTGGACCATCGTTTCCACTTCGATTTCCGAGAGTTCCTTCAATTCAAATTCCGGCTTGGCACCGATCTTGAATTTCACTTCAAGCTGATCGTTCTCCCATTGCAGGTCGACCATTTCGGGCTCCCCGATGGGTTCATACTCCGGAACCACTTCTTTTTCAAACACTTCCTGGATATACTTGTTGATCTCCTCCATTTCGATCTCATCCCCAAAGCGTTTCTTCACAATCGAAAGAGGCACTTTACCGGGCCTGAAACCCGGCATCTGTATTTGCCCGCGATACTTCTTATAGGCTTCGTCAAATTTAGGTGTAAGATCTTCCCTGTCGGCCTTAATTGTTACTTCCTTGTCAACGGACGTCAGTTTTTCTACAGAAATGTCCACGTATGTATCTCCTTTTGATTCAAAAATCCTGTTAGCAGTCCAATCTCTATCAGATCAGAGTACGAGAGGGGGGACTCGAACCCCCACACCGATAAAGGTACTAGATCCTAAATCTAGCGCGTCTACCAATTCCGCCACTCTCGCTGTTAATTTTTCAGAAAAAAATTACCAATCTTAATAGTGTCAGAGCCTCCAAAAATACGGTTAATTCCATCGGCGTTCAACTCTTTCGAACAGAACATGAAAGGCCGGTCCGGCCGGGCATGATTCTTCCTCTGAAATTTTCCGGAAACAGTGCACAAATTCCTTGTTTCGCGTAACAGAAACTGCAATATTTGATACGCCTGCGGTTATTGGCACGTTTTTAAAATTGCTTGAAAACCGCTTCATTTCAAACAAATGTATGATCCGTCCATGTTTAAAAACCTGAGATTTGTATATATCACCACAAAAGACAAGGAAGAAGCCCGAAAGATCGGAAAGGCAATCATCGAAAAACGCCTTGCCGCCTGTGTTAACATCCTTGATGGCATGGAGTCTATGTTCCACTGGAAAGGCAAGGTAGAATCCGATAATGAAACGATTCTGATCGCCAAAACGCCCTACCACAATGTCAACAGGCTCACCGAGGTGGTCAAGGAGCTGCACAGTTATGAATGCCCGTGCATTGTTACTTTAACCATTACGGAGCAGGAAGGGAACGAGGAGTATTTAATGTGGCTGTTGAAGGAATCTCGACATCCCGGCCCACAAATTCACCCGGAAGGCTGATGCCCGGGCATTCGGCCTTTTTCCAATCGATTTGCATTCGACCCGGAGGCATCAGATAGGCTGCCCCGAGGCGAAAAACACGATCGGTTTCAATGAAAAAGGAGCACCTGGAAGAGCCAACCGGCCAATGCCAACTGCACCTGCCCAACTACCCACTGACACACTGTAACAATGTAACAATGTAATTACTCCTCCTCCTTCACACGCTTGCGGAGCAGCATTTCGGTGTAATAGGGCTGTCCGTCACGCAACAGTTCCAGTTCCATTTTCTCACCGACATTGTACTCACGCATCAGAGCCCAGGCATGCATTTTGCTTAAAACCCTCTCATCTCCGATTCTGAGGATAATATCACCCGGCATCACCCCGCACTCAAATGCCGGGCCGTTTTTATTGACGCTCGTTACAAGCAAACCCTGAATGTACGGCAGCCGGTACCGGTGGATTAATGGCTCGGTCATGGACGTGAATTTCATGCCCGGATCGTAGTCGAGCACAACCTCACCGGCGGTCAACAGCTGATTGATGATTCGCTCAACCCTGTTGCTGGGGATTGCAAAACTCAGGCCGACAAACCCCGCGCTGGTACCTCCCGTATAAATAAAAGTGTTTACCCCAATCACCTTCCCTTCGCTGTTCAGCAGAGGCCCGCCGGAATTCCCCTGGTTGATGGCCGCATCGGTTTGAATCATATCCATATAAACCCTCGGATTGTTCGGATCGGGACGAAAATCCCTGTTTTTGGCACTGACAACGCCAACCGTCACGGCCGGCTGGCCATCTTCAAACAGCCCGAAAGGATTTCCCATGGCCAGCGCCCATTCCCCGACAATGACTTCATCGGAATCACTGAACTCAACAAACGGAAACGGATCATCACTTTCGATTTTCAGCAGGGCAATATCCGTCAGCTCATCACTCCCAATCAGTTTGGCCTCATAGGTATCACCGTCCAGTTTTGCGACCACTATTTCTTTGGCATTTTTCCCAACCACATGCTGATTGGTTACAATCAAGCCATCTTCGCTGATGATAAACCCTGACCCCATGCTGGTAAACTCCCTCTCTATACCGTGGCCAAAAAAGAACCGGATAAATTCATCCTGCATGGTACCCCTGCCATCCACTACTTCTGTCACGGTTACACTGACTACGGCCGGACTCACTTCTCTTACGGCATGTGTGATGGCATTTTGCCTGCTGTGGGTGATCGCATCGATGAGCTGAATGCGCTGTTCTTCTGTTCCGACATCCTCCAGGTTTTGGGATCTCAATACCTCCTCAACAAGAGTTGCCGAAAAGTGGCTGGATGTATCCGATAACACACTTTGATCAACATCAGGCTCGGAATCTGTACCTCCGCCACATCCTCCAACTATGAGAATCGCAGCGACCGGCACAGCACACAACAGGGTTTTGAGGTTATGACAGAACACTCTCGTTTTCAATTTCTTTCAGTTGTTTAACTCCAATCTTCACCACATCTTTGACAGCCAGTTCCAGGGGGCCGGGATGCCAGGCGCCGGCAGCTTTTTTGTGTCCACCGCCATCGAGCACTTTTGCCCATTTATTAACATCGAGATTGCTGCGGGATCTCAGGCTCATTTTGATTCCTTTTCCATCAGTATCCTTTAAAAGTATGGCCGCTTTTACACCTGATATACTTAGCGGATAATTGACAAACCCTTCGCAATCATCCGAAGTTGTACTTGTCTTCTCAAGCATGTCTCTTGTAACGTACATAATAGCAATCTGATTGCTTTCATATAACTGAATAGAGTCAAGTGCCATGCTCAGCAGCCTTAACTGTTTGGGTGTCTTGTTGGAGAATACTTGTTCAGTTACCTCATTCGGTTTGAAATCACCCCGCCTAAGCAAATCAGCTGCCGCTTCCATCGTCTCGGGGGTTACACTGTCGAACTGCATCGAGCCGGTATCGGTTACGATCCCGGTATAGAGAGCCTTTGCCGTTTCACTGTCGATCTGATCAGGATCATGCTCGGAGATCAGCCTGTAGACCAGCTCGCAGGTTGAAGAGGCCTTCACCTCAGAAATGCTTTCTGTGAAGGCATCGACCGGATCGGGATGATGGTCAATCATAAACGAAGGCCTGTGATAATCGTTCTGAAAGACCTCGTAACTGCCAAATCGCGAAGGTGCATTGCCGTCAAGAACAACAAATGCATCACACTGTGCCGTCAACTCTGCATCGGGGACCTCAATCGGAAAATACGTTGCAAGCCATTCAAGGTTATGGGGCACGGGATGGTCGTTGAAAGCCTGGGCACGAATTCCATTTTTTTCCAGCCAGAGACACATGGCCACCTGGGAACCAATACAGTCACCGTCTGGCCGTATATGTGAATATACCCCGACACTTTCAAACCGGGTTATTTTTTTTATAAACTCCTTAAACATCTGTCTTTTATCGGTTGATTATTTTTTATTTTGCCCATCCGGATAACTCTGGCAGAGTAAACGCCCCACTGCAAGGATTATTCGAAATCATTCAGGTAAACTATGAAAAACCACGCAAAAAAATGGGTAAATGGTGTAACCTGCATGATTCGCCAAGCTTATGTTTGTGCGCGAAACGAATTCAATTTGAGGTCCCCTTTTGGTACACAACTGGTTCAAACCATAGAAAAGTATTTTTTGTGAATCATACCGGGTAAAACAATTATTGATTGAATTTCTATTCTTACATAACATATCATGACTGAAATCAGAGCTGTAATTCTCTGTGACGGCAGAAAGCCCCCAAAAAAGCAGATCACGGCTTCCGTGGCACAAGCCGTTTACTTCATTGCGGCAGACGGAGGAGCAAACAGTGCCAGGGAATTAAACCTGGAACCTGATTTTATCATCGGCGATCTTGACAGTTACAAACCTGTTCAGGACGAAACCTCCACCGTTATCAGGGACTCAGATCAGGAAACCAATGATCTTGAGAAGGCCTTGTCACTGGCACTTCGCAAGGGAGTTACCCATACCCGGATCTTTGGGGCATTTGGCCGGCGGCCAGACCATACACTGAAAAACATATCCGTTTTGAAACAATATAACCACCACTTTACTGAATTAAAGTTTATTGACAATTTTGGTGAACTGTTCCTGTTGCCCAAAAGTTATACCGCACTCCTTCCGGTTGGGACCATGGTTTCACTGATTCCGCTTACCGGTTGTGTTGATGGAATAACAACGTACGGGTTGAAATATCCATTGCATGGCGAATCGCTGGAAATGGGTGTGCGCGACGGCACTTCCAATGAAACGGTGGATGAAAAGATTGTAATCACATATGAAAAGGGCGATCTTTTGCTTTTTATAGCATCCAAAACAGAAAATCGTTGACGGCTTCTTTTATAACATTCGACTGGATTCTGATCGGCACCTATTTCTTTCTGTTGGTCTGGCTGAGCCTGAAAAAAGGCTGGCTGGATGAGAGTGAAGAACAGTTTTTGCTGAGTGGCCGCAAGGTCACACTCCCCGCATTTGTCGCTACCCTCGTATCCACATGGTATGGGGGGATTCTGGGTGTGGGCGAATACAGCTATCAGTTCGGCATTTCACAATGGTTGATTTTAGGGGTCCCATTTTACGTTTTCTCAGCACTGTTTGCCGTTCTTCTTGCCGGTAAAATCCGCATGAACAAGGCATTGAGCATACCCGAAGCCGTTGCAAACCGTTATGGCGAAAATGCCGGCAGAATCAGTGCAATACCCATTTTTGTGCTGGTAAGCCCGGCCCCCTACATCCTGATGCTGGGGCTTCTATTCCAATTCATGACCGGTGGCGAGGGCCCTTTTCTATTCTATGCGACACTGGTCGCACTCTTTTCAGTGCTGTATGTAACAATCGGTGGCTTCGGGGCTGTACTCAGAACTGATTTTCTCCAGGTGATCCTGATGTTCGGCGGTTTCATCATGCTCATCCTTTTTGCCATGGCAGAATTCGGGGGATTCGGTGATTTATGGATCTCTGTGCCCGAACAATACCGGGAAATAACCGGCGGCCATAGCTGGCAATATATACTTGTCTGGTTTTTTATTGCACTTTGGACCTTTGTAGACCCCAGCTTTCATCAGCGGGCAGCCGCCGCAAAATCACCAAAAATAGCCCGTAAAGGGATTTTTATCTCCATTTTGTTCTGGAGCTTTTTTGATTTCCTTACGGCATTTTCAGGTATGTACGGGTGGGCTATTCTCGGACCGGATATTAGTGAACCGATTCTTGTCTATCCCAAAATGGCCGAAATTTTGCTTCCCTGGGGATTAAAGGGCCTCTTTTTCGTGACCCTGCTGGCCACAATCATGTCAACACTCGACAGCTACCTTTTCCTGTCGGGCCAAACACTGGGTCGCGATTTCTTGGCACGTTTTTTCCCGAAAACCGACCGGAATCTGCTTACCCGTATCAGTATCCTGATTGCAGCCATCCTGGGCATCATCCTGATCATTATATACCCAAGTGTGATTGATCTGTGGTATGTGCTTGGCTCGGTTTTTATCCCGGGCCTGCTGATCCCGGTTTTGGGGGTGTATCTGCCCCTGTTTAAGCTGCGCCGGTTCTATGTTTATGCCACCCTGCTGGGATGTACCGGAATCTCTTTTATCTGGCTGGCACTTGGAACAGTTTATCAGACCGAAGAATACGCGTATGCCTTTTTAGGGGTTGAACCTTTCTATCCGGGGCTCTTTCTGGCGATCTTCTTCTGGCTGATCGGCAGGGATAAGACAGTATCAACCCGTAATGAAAACTAGAGTCATGTCAACCATGCATTGGAATTGCAATCGGCTTGAACTCATACCATTGGCATGATCACTGCACCGATTTTGCCTCAAATTACCCGCGAAAAGTTTGGGATTGTGCAGAATAGACGGATTCAAATGGTTTTGAGAATGTGCCCGAGATTTAATTTATGGATAGGAATAATATATTTATTCGAGAACACATCTTTCTGAATCCCAAGCAGTCCGGTACCCCGAAAATCGACCACACAATGGCCATCTTCTGCCTTGATGACCTCTCCAATCCCGTAATACTCCGGGCTGGGCCCATAGTAAACCAAATCGCCGAGCTGAATCTGGTTGGAGGCCCTCCTGTGAAAAGGCATGATCACAGGGAGAAGGTCAAGCCTGTAAGACAGTCTTTTCTTCTGTGTTGCCATTTGGGGTTCAGTTTGAATTACAATATACAATTTGAATTAGCCGGCTGTTTCTGCCTGTAACCGTAATGGTCACCCGAATTATTCCATCCGGCAGAATGCCCGATATCTTCTCCGGCCATTCGATGATTGAAACGCCATCTCCATAAAAATATTCTTCTGCACCAATTTCAAGTGCTTCTGCAATACTTTCCAGGCGATAACAGTCAAAATGAAATATAGAAATACCGTTAACCCCCTGATATTCCTGGATTAAATTAAACGTCGGGGAATTCACTTTTTCCGGGGGTATTCCGAATGCCTGCACAAACCCTTTCACAAAGTGCGTTTTACCGGCCCCCAGGCTGCCATACAGGCCGACGATATCACCGGGAGTCGTTTTTTCGCCCAGTTTGCGTGCAATTTCCATTGTCTCCGTTTCACTGTGCGTTTCATAACTCACCTTCTTAACCATTACCTGGGCTGCATTGTTGCTATAGGCAGTATCATCTCTTCCATAGTTGCACCTCCGTGCTGGAACGTATCACGATATCGATTTTGATACTTGTGATAATTTGTCGGGTAGACAAAATAGTAATCTTCTTTGGCAATTATAAATGTATTAGCCGGGGGATGGGTAGGCAGCATGTAATCGTCGGGGTTATCGATGAAAATGGCCGCACTGCTGTCGGCTTTCAGATTTCTGCCATATTTGTATCGCAGATTTGTTGCAGCATCCCGGTCGCCAAAAACCTTGGTATCGCGAAGAGACCGGACAGCTCCATGATCGGTGGTAACAATGATTTTAACGTCCTCTTTGGCCAGTTCCCTGAACATCTGCAGCAGGGATGAGTGCTGGAACCACGACTTGGTCAGCGATCGAAATGCCGAGACATCCGGAGCCAGTTCTCTGAGCACATCCGAATCAGACCTGGAATGAACAAGCGTATCCACAAAATTATAAACAATGGACGTCAGTTCGGTTTGGGTATAGTCAATGATCTTGTCAGCCAGTTTTCTTCCTTCATCGGCCTGCAGCACTTTTTCGTACTTAAACGACTTCTCGATCCGGTTTCTTTGCAATAACCGGCCCATCAGTTCACCTTCGTTGCGGTTCAGGGATGTTTCATCCTGTCCCATCTCCCACAACTGAGGGTATTTTTTTTTGATATCCAGCGGCATCAAACCGGAAAATATGGAATTGCGGGAATAGGGTGTGGCTGTTGGCAGAATCGAATAATAAAAATCGGTTTCAATTACAAAATCGTCATTTAAAATCCGCTCAAACAGTAGCCACTGGTCATAACGCATGCAATCAATCAGAAAAAAGAATACAGGTTTGCGGCCATCCAGGTGCGGTAAAACAAATTGATCCATTACGTCCGGGCTCAGCCAGGGTCGGTCGCCGTCGGGATTGTTGAGCCAGCTCTTGTAGTCCAGCTCAATAAATTTACCGAACGACTGATTGGCCTGTTGAAACTGATCGGCCAGAACCTGCTGCAAGGCTTCATCCCCCTGTTCAAGATCCATATCCCACCGGGTAAGCTGTCGATAGATATCAATCCAGCCTCGCCAACCGGTACCCGCATCGAATTTGGCCGAAAGTTCATTGAACTGCCTCAGGTACGCCTGCGACATTTTTTCATTCTCAAGCCTTCTGCGGTCGAGCAGGCGTTTCACCGTGAGCAATATCTGATTCGGATTAACCGGTTTGATCAGGTAATCGGAGATCTGCCCGCCGATGGCGTCCTCCATGATCGACTCCTCTTCACTCTTGGTGATCATCACTACCGGCAGGGAGGGTTGCAGGTTCTTGATTTTCTCCAGGGTTGCCAAACCGTCCATACCGGGCATCTGTTCATCAAGAAATACGATATCGTAGGCCCGGTCGGAAATCATTGAAACGGCATCATCGCCATTGGTTACCGGGGTAATTTCAAATCCTTTCCCTTCCAAAAAAATTATATGTGCTTTCAGCTGATCTATTTCATCATCAGCCCATAGTATGCGGTTCGACATATCAATTGAGTTTTTTTTACAAAATAGCTTTTTTCTGCGAGAATGCGGTATTCAAATCCATGTTCTTTTTACCTCCCGGCATCCCTTATTCCAAAGAAGTATGATTCAAGAAAGTTCTTATTTAATGAACTCGATAAAATTAAATTTATTGGCAGACCCGGGATTTTTCTCCGGTTAGCACGGAATGCTCTCCGGAAATTGCGGGTTTGCCCGCATGCATTAGAGCCGGGGCTGTAACAGATCACTCATTTTCCATGTTATTGTCCATCTCGGTTTCCTCATTCAGCTTTATCAGGGGCTTGAGGGCTTCCAGGCGCCTGGGGCCAATACCCCGGATCTCTAACAGCTGATCAACCGATTCAAAAAACCCGTTTTCCTCCCTCCATTCAATGATCCTGTCGGCATAAGCCGGTCCGATGCCGGGCAGTTCCTGCAGCTCTTCCGGGCCGGCTGTGTTGATGTTAATCCTCTCCTCTTCTGAAACTTCCGGGGGATCATTTTCCTCCCGGCCTGAAGTATCGGGATCGACTGTGTGCGCAACAGCGGCCGCCTCACCCGGCAATGGCGTCTCTTCCGGCCGGTACCGTGCCAGAATTTTGTTTCTTTCAGCCTCCGCCTGGCGGCTGCGTTCTCCAAACACCCGCTCAAGTTCCTCGTAATATTCTTCGTTGTAGACGGCCTTCTGCTCGATCAGAATATTCAGAAAGCCTAGTACGAACAGGCAAATAAGCAAGAAACCGATCGAAACCCTTTCCCTTCGGGTGATTTGCAACTTCTCCAGAAAAAAGAATAGCTTCCTTCGCATGAAACCTCCTATTTTAATACGCATTCGGAAAACGGCCTGAAGCCGGCCCGGATCGCATACGGTTCATAACTCTCTTGTAGTATATATGATCGGAGTACAAAGGAATCCTTACATTAAATTTATACTTGATGGCAGAGAAAACTGCATTTTTTGAATACCGGGCCGGTAAGGTAGCCTACAAGATTACCGGCCAGGGAAAACCCCTGATAATTCTTCACGGATGGGGCAGCAGTTGCCGGGTGCTGGAACCGGCGGCTCAACATCTTGCCCACATCCGCAAATCCTACCTGCTGGATCTGCCGGGTTTTGGGATGTCACCGGAACCACCGGAGGCGTGGAGCATTGATGATTATGCCGACATGGCTGAGGATTTTATCAACTCCCTGGATGAAGACAAAGTAGATGTGCTGGTTCATTCATTCGGCGGCCGGATCACGTTGAAGCTGCTTGCAAGGCAGAGTATCAACTCCCGGATTGACAAGGTACTCATTACCGGGGGGGCCGGGATGAAGCCCAAAAGAAAAATCTCGTATTATCTGAAAAAATACTTTGCCAAATCCCTCAAATTGCCCTTTCTGATGTTACCCGGCTCCTTTCGTACAGGGGCGCTGGCCTGGCTGAGACAGACATCCCTGTGGAAAAGCCTGGGGTCTGCCGATTACAGCAAGCTCTCCGGGGTGATGCGGGGTACATTCGTCAAATCGGTCACTGAACACCTCGATCCCCTGCTTCCCGGTATAAACCATGAGATTCTGTTGTTGTGGGGTGAGAAGGATGAAGCCACCCCTCTCTATCAGGCCAGGAGAATGGAAGCGGGATTAAAAAACAGTGCCCTTGTCGTGATCGATGACGCCGGCCACTACGCCTTCCTCGATAAACCCAAACAATTTGCCGCCATTGCCGAGGCTTTTTTCAGGGGTGAGAATAATGGAAATGGTGAAAGCGGAAGCAGTGGAAGCAGCAGCGACAGCGGAAGCAGAAGCAGCGGCAGCAGCGAAATTAGCGGCAGTAGCGGCAGTAGCGGCAAAAATGGACAAAATGAGATCTCCCCTTCGAGGGGAGACAATTAAAGTGCGTTCAGCACTTTCATTTGAGGGGTGTTCGATGGGTTGATTGGAAACATTTCAACCTTTACACAATCCATTCCAATTCCTGCAAATACCCCATGATGTCGACTCACTCCACCGCTCCCACTGCCTACTGCAACTGCCCACTGCGACTGCTACCTGGAATCTTCCCGCTGCTTGAAATCCTCCCCGAAGTAGTTGTACCATTTGCGGAACGGCTTGAAGGCGTTGTCCGGAACGAACGGGCGCTTGTACTCACTCTTGCGGCACTCTTCGCTACAGCACCCTTCCATCTGCTCAGCGCCCTCTTCGGAACACACAAACAGTTTGTTGCACGCCATGTTGGAGCAGTTGATGTAACTGTCGGCCGGCTGGCCGGTAATTTCACACCGCGCAATCGGCTCCAGGTTTTCCTTGTTGACCGGCACCACCAGGCGGTCATCAAAAACAAAACATTTGCCCTTATAATGCTTGCCATCCTCCTCTTTGGCGTACCTGAGAATGCCTCCGTGAAGCTGGTTTACATCCTCCCAGCCCTTCTTTTTCATCAAAACGGAAAACTTTTCGCACCGAATCCCGCCGGTGCAGTACATCAGTACCTTTTTTTCTTTTGGAATACCGGCCCGGTCAAGCCACTGCGGAAATTCATAAAAAGTTTCCACTTCGGGCCTGACAGCCCCATCAAAATGGCCGATTTCCGACTCATAGTGATTCCGCACGTCGATCATCACATAATCTTCACCCGACTCGATCATCTGCCTCCACTCAGAGGGCTCCAGGTAGCGCCCGCCCTCGGCCGGGTCCAATCCATCAACATGCATAGCCACGATCTCATCACGCACCTTGCAGATCAGTTTTGCAAAGGGGATCTCATCGGCCCGGTCCTCCTTGAATTCCGTATCCTCAAAGCCGTCTAAACTTCTTAGATACTTTTTGTACCGGTCCATCTGATCCGGCGTGCCGGCAAGGGTTCCGTTGATACCCTCACGGCCGATATAAACCCTGCCTTTAACCCCAAGGTCCTTCAGATACTGTTTGTGCTGCTTGCAGAATGCTTCTGCATCTTCGACGTCTGTAAATTTGTAGTATAGAATTACTTCGTACATCTTTATTTTCTGTTTGCCATTAACGGCTGCCGAGACTTGTGCCATCGGCGCATCCATGTGAGTGTTGTTCAAAATATGTGATCCGGCCCTGAAGGCCGGTAAGATAAACCACCTTTAATTAAAACTTCCAGCCTGCATGATTCACAAACATATTTTTTATGAACCATGCAGGCCAGGAGTTGTCCGGATAAAAAGATCCTTAAAGTTACAGTTAATTATACTAACTTTTGAAGAACGATAGGTTGAAATTCTTTTGATTAACAAAGTCGTAAGCACATTACTATTGGTATTCCTGATCCCGGCAGCCGGCTTCAGCCAAGACAGGATTCCATCCCCTCACACACCGGTTGAAACCGTCTTTCAACAGATTGACCGGGCTTACCAGCAAGGCGACCTTACCCTTAACCAGGCCATGCTTCAGAAGTTTTATGTTGTCTTTGATCCTGACAAGGCCATGTCTGCATTCTTACCCGCAGACGGCCAAATCAACACCCGCTGCCTCACTCCTCTGATGTCGGAATATGAAAGATACAAGGATGAAATCAGCCCCGGGGTCAAAGCAGAGCTGGCACCTTATATTCAACGTGCATGCGGCAAGAGGTCTGAAACCGAGTTCAGCTATATAACGGAATCCGGCCGGTTTATTATCTATTACGACACGACAGAAACAGCCCATTCAGTGCCGCCGGAAGATACGGATGGCAATGGCATACCTGATTTTGTGGAGCATACCGCCTTTGCCGTCGACTCCACCTGGAACCACCTATTCGGCACGCTTGGCTTTGCCGATCCGGTTATTGATGCAGCCACCCCCTACGAAATCAGGTATTTCGATCTCGGTACAAATACGTATGGGCTGACCTGTGTGGATCCACAAGGCCCGGGCACCTTCATTGTGATGCACAACAACTTCGAAGATTTTCCGGAGAACAACCATCCTGCAGGAAACAGCATCGGGGCACTTTATGCCACATCAGCCCACGAATTAAAGCACGCCAGCCAGTATACCACCAACCGATGGGAGGGTGATGCCGGATCCTTTGCCTGGACCGAAATGGACGCCACCATGATCGAAGATATCATTTTCGGGGATGTGAATGATAACCTGCAATTTTTGAGGGCGAATGATGATCCTGCTGTCCCCGGTTTCTCCTCTATATTCGGAAACCCGGGAAGTCCCATTCCCGTGGCTTACGACCACTTTACCTGGAAGCTCTATTTTTCCGAAAAAATCGGCATGGAGTTTTGGGTGGATGTCTGGGAGCAATTCAAGGATGAGCCGGAGAAAGAGTTCATCAAAGCCATGCGCGAAAGCCTGAATCGCTATGATTCCACTTTCGAAAAAGAGCACATTGAAAACATTTCCTGGCACTTCGCCTCAGGGCCTGAGTATTCCGGTGCCGATTTCGGGTTTAAAAGGCGTGATCTGTATCCAAATCCGACTTTTAACTGGATATTCGATTTTTTGCCCGACAGCACTTCAATCGCCACCGCCCTGCGTCCTTTGGCCGGCAACTTCATCATCGTTCGGCCTGATGGATTTGAGTCCGGTAATGCAAGAATCACGGCAAACTTCGACCGGGAA
>SKRC01000045.1 GCA_007118695.1 Balneolaceae bacterium
CTCACGACTCAATTTCAACCGGTCGAACTCTTCCTTGAGGAATTTTCCGGTGTAACTGGTGTCGTGCCGGCCGGCCAGGTCTTCCGGGGTCCCGGCGGCTATGATCTCTCCGCCGGCGCTGCCCCCCTCCGGGCCGAGATCAACAATCCAGTCGGCAGCCTTGATCAGGTCCATATTGTGCTCGATGACTATGACCGTATTGCCTTTTTCCACCAGCCGCTGAATCACATCCACAAGCATCTTCACATCCTGAAAGTGCAGGCCGGTAGTCGGCTCATCCATGATGTAGAGGGTGTCGCCGGTGCCGATTTTCGACAACTCCCGGGCAAGCTTGATCCGCTGCGCCTCCCCGCCGCTGAGGGTGGTGCTCGGCTGCCCCAGCCGCAGATACCCCAGCCCCACTTCTACCAGTGTTTTTAACTTTCTTTTGATGGAGGGAAGCGAATCAAAAAATTCACAGGCCTGGTCAACGGTCATCTCAAGGACATCCGAGATGTTTTTCTCCCTGTAGTGGATTTCAAGTGTCTCCCTGTTGTAACGCCGGCCATTGCACTCCTCACAGGTCACATAAACATCCGGCAGGAAGTTCATTTCGATTTTTCGCACCCCATCACCCCGGCAGGTTTCGCATCGCCCTCCCTTGACGTTAAAGGAATATCGCCCCTGGTCGTAGCCGCGGATTTTCGACTCCGGCAGTTCGGCAAACAGGGAACGAATATGATCGAATACCTTGGTGTAAGTTCCCGGATTGGAGCGGGGCGTGCGGCCGATCGGGCTCTGGTCAATCGAGATCACCTTGTCCACATGATCCACCCCGTGCACCGAATCGTAGGGGAGCGGAACCGATTTGGAAGCATAAAAATGGGACGAGAGAATCGGCTCCAGGGTCTGGTTGATCAGGGAGCTCTTGCCGCTGCCGCTGACGCCGGTCACACAGATAAAACGCCCCAGCGGCAGGTGAAGGTCGACATCCTTCAGGTTATGACCTCGCGCGCCCTGGATCAGAATTTCCCTGCCGGATCCGTTGCGGCGAGCTTCCGGAAACGGTATCACTTCAATGTCGTTGAGAAACCGGGCGGTCATGGAGTTTCGGTCGAGTTCTCCGGGCAGACCTTTGGTCACAATCCTGCCTCCCTGGCGGCCTGCACCCGGGCCCATATCGATCACATAATCGGCATGTTCAATCGTTTCCCGGTCATGTTCCACCACAATGATCGTATTGCCGAGATCGCGGAGGGTTTCCAGCGAGCGGATCAGTTTAATATTGTCTTTTTGATGCAGCCCGATACTGGGTTCATCCAATATATAGAGCACCCCTACCAGCTGGGTACCGATTTGTGTGGCCAGACGGATTCGCTGGGCCTCCCCTCCACTCAGGGTCTGCGTCTCACGGTTCAGGGTCAGATATCCCAGCCCCACATTCAGGAGAAAATCAATCCGGTCGATCACTTCCTTGAGGACCTGCTGGCCGATGGTCCGCTGGCGGTCGTTCAGCTTCAGGTTTCCGATCGCCTTTCGCAGGGAATCGATATCCATGGTAACCAAATCACTGATCCTGTAACGGTCGATTTTATAGGAGAGTGCCTCCCGGTTCAGGCGGCCGCCTTGGCACTTGTCGCACGTGACTTTGGTTAAAAAGGCTTTTGCCTTGTCGCGCTGTTTGTTCGATTTGCTCTCCTCATACTGCTCTCTGATGACCGACTTGAGCCCGGCAAAGCGGTGTTTGTAGGTGACATTGCTGTTTTTAAAATCGTAGCTGACATCATACTTCTTCTCGCCTCCGCCTTCAAATAACACATCGAGCGCTTCTTCGGGAAACTCCTGCAGCGGTGTATCAAAATCCAGGTTCAGGCTGTCGAGCACCGCCTGCAACTGTTTGAAGGCAAAAATATCGCGGGGCTCACCCAGAAAACGTATGGCTCCCTCGCTGATGGTTTGCTGCCTGTTGGGGATCACAAGCTCGCGGCTGACATCGTATTTGTAGCCCAGTCCGTTGCAGGTTTTGCAGGCTCCATATGGGGAGTTGAAAGAAAACAGGTTGGGAGCCGGGTCTTCGTAGGCCAGGCCGCTTTCCGGGTCAAAAAGGTTCATTGAGAAAACGCGGTCTTCAAGATCACCCTCTTCGTTTTGAATGCCGAGAATCAGGTTACCATCGGCCATCTCCAGGGCCAGGCGCACACTCTCCGATATCCTGTTCAGGCTTTTCGGGCTGATGACAAAGCGGTCGATGACCACCTCGATATTGTGGGTCTTATACCGGTCTACCTTCATGTCCTCTTCAAGGTCAACCAGTTCCCCGTCTACCCTTGCCTTGATAAACCCCTGCTTCAGCATCTGTTCAAAAAGTTCCCTGTAGTGGCCTTTTCGCCCGCGTACAACCGGGGCCAGGCAGTAAGCTTTTGTCCCTTGTGGCAAATCCATGATGGTTTGCAGGACCTGGTCGGCCGACTGTTTGGCCATCTTATTGCCGGTCTTGTAGGAATAGGGAATGCCGATGCGGGCATAGAGCAGCCTGAGAAAGTCGTAGATCTCGGTGACGGTGCCGACCGTTGAGCGTGGATTCCTGTTGGTTGTTTTCTGATCGATGGAGATTACGGGCGACAAACCGTCGATAAAATCGACATCCGGCCGTTCCATCATGCCAAGAAACTGGCGGGCATAAGCCGAGAGCGATTCCATAAAACGGCGCTGGCCTTCTGCATAGATCGTATCGAAGGCGAGGGAGGATTTGCCGGAGCCGGACAGGCCGGTAATGACTACCAGCTTATCGCGCGGGATATCGATGTCGATGTTTTTCAGGTTGTGCTCACGGGCGCCGCGGACAATAATCTGTTGCTGCAAAAGGCTTCTCCATTAATTTTAAACCAAGCAGGAAAAATACGAAAAGCAGCGAGCAAACGCATCTGTTTTTATGTTAAAAAAACCGTCCCCTTTCATTGGAAATTGTTTGCCTTGCCAGGAAATCCACAGAAAAAACTATTTATTAAAGTCTGTAAAGATTGATATATTTGGGGCTTGCCGGGGCAACATGTGCGAGGCTGGACCACCTGGGTGGTTTGAAGGGCTCCATAACCCGGTAAACAACTGAGATTTTATAACATAATGTTGACAGATAAGAGGCAGTAAACGCGATGGCCACCAAATTAACTCCATTAAAACGATCCGAGAAATTTAAAAAAGGTGAATGGCACCCGCTTTCATGGAACGACCATAAAGTGAATCAGCTCCCCCCCTATCCTGATGTGGATCAATTGCAGAAGGTGTATGACCAGCTGCGCTACCTGCCGCCACTGACGACATCCTGGGAAATCGAGTCCCTGAAAGGGAAGCTGGCTGAAGTTGCCGCCGGAAATGGATTTCTGTTACAGGGCGGCGACTGTGCAGAGACGTTTGATGCCTGCAATGCTCCCAAGATCGTGAATACGCTGAAGGTATTGCTTCAAATGAGTTTTATTCTGATTCATGAAATGGGTATACCGGTGGTTCGCGTGGGAAGAATGGCAGGGCAATATGCCAAACCCAGATCCAAGGATTTTGAAGAGGTGAACGGCGTAAAAATGTACAATTACCGGGGCGATCTGATCAACAGTTTTGAACCCAACGAGGAAGCGAGAAGGCCCGACCCGGAGCGCATGATCACCGCATATAACAAGGCCGCCCTGACGCTGAACTTTCTGCGGGCATTATCGGATGAAGGCTTTGCCGATCTGCAGCACCCGGAGCAGTGGGAGCTGGATTTCATGAAAAACAACAAATATTACAAGGAATATGAGATGATGGTTCACTCCATCAACAAGGCGGTCAGTTTCATGGAGGCCATTACGCCCAACCAGTTTAATACCTTGCACAAAGTAGATATGTATACTTCGCACGAGGCGTTGAATCTCTACTACGATGCAGCCCAGACGCGCAGGGTGCCAAGGAAAACCGGCTGGTTCAACCTGAGTGGGCACATGGTCTGGCTGGGCAACCGGACAAGGGGGCTGGATAATGCCCATGTTGAATATCTGCGGGGTATACAAAATCCGATCGGAATCAAAGTTGGCCCGCCGTTTGATCTCGACCAGATTGTCGAATTGATCCAAAAACTGAATCCGGCTCATGAAGCGGGCAAAATTGTAATCATCACCCGTTTCGGGGTTAAGGAAGTGGAAAAAGATCTGCCGCGGCTGATACGCCGGGTCAACCGGGAAGGCTTTCCTGTTGTCTGGAGTTGTGATCCGATGCACGGGAATACCTTTGCGACCTCCAAGAAAGTGAAAACGCGTAATTTTGATGATATCCTCAATGAGTTGAGGGCTACCTTCGACATCCACCGTGCCGAGGCGAACTACCTTGGCGGGGTACACCTGGAGCTTACCGGGGATAATGTGACCGAGTGTGTAGGCGGCGCCAACGGGCTCAATGAAGAAGGGCTTAACCGGAATTACGAAACCTATTGTGATCCGCGGCTTAATTATGAACAAAGCCTGGAAATGGCTTTTCTGGTCGCCAGGGAGTGGAATGCAAGCTACAAAAGGTAAATAAGGCTACTATTTACAAGGTATCATAGCGTAAAAACGGCAGGAATAAAATAAAACTTGCGCCACAGTGTCTTCCATATAATGACACGCTATCCTATTACGTTATAGAAACTGAAAAGAAGGCATTCATCAGGTACATAAGTGTCAGAGGCGTACCCTTCAATCTGATTTGGCACAGCACTTGCATTAGTTGTAAGTGCAACAGAAACAGATTTTAATAAATGGAGATTAGCTATGACACTTATAAGACATAATCGGCCGGATGCCGACGTTTTTGACAAAAGATTTTCAGATATCCTGGATGATTTTTTCAAGGATGCAGTTTCCACACGTCAAAACGGGTTTACCCCGCGCATTGACATCGTGGAGACCGAAACCGGATTTGAATTAGAAGTTCAACTTCCGGGCATTAAAAAGGAGGATATCAACGTTAACATAGAAAACAATGTTCTTTCAGTTAGTGGTGAACGAAAGTTTGATGATAAACAGGAAGGCAAAAAGTTTCACAGGGTTGAATCCCGGTTTGGGGCGTTCAACCGAACAGTACAACTTCCGGACAATATTGATCCGGAGAGTGTGAAGGCCAGTTACAAGGATGGCATACTTTCGATCGCTATTGACAAAAGTGAAAAGAAAAGCAGTAAACAAATTAAGATCTCATAGATCTTAACATCAATCCCCTAACAAAGAGAGCAGGTTAGTTAGCGCCGGGGTTAGTGTTGACGCACAGCCTCGGCATTTCGTAAAGAAGGTTAGTTAGCGCCGGAGCCTCGTGTTGATTCACGGCTTCGGTATTTTTTTAATTAATCCGGTGCAATAATATCCGGTTATCGGCTGTTTATCAACCAGTTTGTTCAGTTTTTAATAAAAAAAAGAAAAAATTCAGGAAATGAGTACATCATATAAGAGGTTAATTGCACTTATTACAGTCGCCATTCTCTTGTTGGGGGTTCATTATACGACCGAATTCAATTCGAATGATGCTTCCTTTTTAAAATTGCCCGTGTTTAATACCGAAGTAAAAGATGAGGTCGGTGAAGCAGTAAAAGATGGGGATCGGGAACAGTTAAAAGCTGAGATAAAAGCTGAGATTTTAAGGGAATTGCAAGGCAGTGAAGCGAAGGCTGCCAATCCTGCAAGCGCTGCAACTCTGCATGAAATTAACGATGCCATCGTCAACATTGCAGAGATCACCAATCCCACTGTTGTCACGATTACAACCAGGCAGACGGTCCGGCAGCGAATGCGCTCACCATTTTCCTTTTTCTTTGATGATCCCAGGTTCGACCAGGAACGCGAATTTCAGCGCAGCGGACTCGGCTCGGGTGTCATTGTATCATCCGACGGGTATATCATAACCAATCATCACGTGATTCGGGAGGCGGATGAGATTTTGGTGGAATTCTTTGAAGGCGAGCAGGTAGAGGCCGAAGTGGTGGGGGCTGATCCGGCCAGTGATGTGGCCATCCTGAAAGTTGATAAGAATAACCTGCCTGCAATTAAACTTGGCGACAGTGATAACCTGCGGGTCGGGGAACTGGTGCTTGCCATCGGCAGCCCGCTTGATCAGCAGTTTGCCCATACCGTATCGATGGGTGTGGTAAGTGCAACCGGCCGGGCCAATTTAGGCCTGAGTGCTTATGAAAATTATATTCAAACCGATGCGGCCATTAACCCGGGAAATTCCGGCGGTGCCCTCATTAATATGGACGGGGAGCTGATAGGCATCAATACGGCGATTGCCAGCCGGACCGGCGGCCACCAGGGAATCGGGTTTGCGATTCCGGTAAATATGGCAAAAATGGTTATGGAATCGATTCTTGAAGATGGTAAAGTGGTTCGCAGTTACCTGGGCATCACCCAGGGGGCAATGGTTGACCGGGTCATGGCCCGTGCTCTTGAACTGGATGTGAACTATGGCGTTGTTGTCGGTGAGGTGGCTTCCGGCGGTCCTGCTGAAAAAGCAGGCCTCGCTGAAGGCGATGTGATTCTGAAGAAAAACGGCAACCCGATTCGCGACTGGGGTCAGTTCCGTACAGCGATTGCCAACTCATCACCGGGAACCGAGATTGAACTCGAAATATTCCGCGATGGTGAGCGCAGAACCTATACGGTAAAACTGGAAGAGATGCCTTCTGACGAAGCTGTGGCTGCAGTGCCGGATGCAGAAAAGGAAGAGCTTAGAGAGTCACTCGGCTTTACAGTGGAAGATCTTTCGGAGAATATCCGGCGGCAGCTGAACCTTCCAGAGAACATTAATGGTGTGGTGGTCAGCGATATCCAGCAAAACAGCAGGGCTTACCGGCAAGGGCTTCGAAGAGGTGATGTGATCATGCAGGTGCAAAATCAGCCGGTACCCAACGCAAGTGAATTCTATAGTGTGGTTGCCGGGATGAAGCAAGCTGATCAGGACGTGATGCTGCTGCGGGTCAACAGACAAGGAACCAGTTTGTTTATCGCTGTAGAGTTGTAAGATATTAGTAAAGATCTATCCCATCGATCCCATCACAGCCCCGTTCGGCGAAATGCCGGACGGGGTTTTTTTTATGTGCGCCCGGCAGGGCGCAGTTGCACGAAAAAATGACGTTGAGTCACATATTCCCCGGCAATTGGCTCTATATAACCGACAATTAGGCGCTCGGCTTGTCAAAATCTACAATTTTCAACGGTATGGCATTGCTTTTGCTGTTACTTTTAATAGAATGAAATGAACAGATTTTCACCATGGAATATAAAGACTACTACAAAATATTAGGTGTTGATCGCAATGCCTCTCAGGAGGAGATAAAGAAGAAGTATCGAAAACTGGCGGCAAAATACCATCCGGATAAAAACCCGGACGATCCGACTTCTGAGAAAAAATTTACCGACCTGGGGGAAGCATATGAGGTATTGAGTGACCCGGAAAAGAGAAAACTCTATGACAGGGCAGGTGCCGACTGGAAAAAATATCAGCAAGCCGGTGGCGGCGCTGAAGATTTTGACTGGTCGCAGTATGCCGGCCGGGGCCAGCGGGTGAATATAAATTTTGAAGATATGTTCGGTGGCCGTGGTGGCCGCAGCCAGGGGGGAAGCCCCTTCTCAAGTTTTTTTGAAAATCTGTTCGGTGGTGGCGACCCTTTTGGAGGCCAGCAAGGCCAAACCTACCAGCGATTTCGGCGCGGAGAGCCTCAGCGCGGACGCGATGCGGAAGCGATTATTGAAATTTCCCTGAAAGAAGCGTTTGAAGGCGTAACGAGACAGTTTAAAATTGATGGTGAACGGGTCAACGTAAAAATCCCGGCAGGTATCGAGGATGGAAAACGACTGAAACTGAAGGGAAAAGGATCCCCCTCGCCGTCCGGCAGCCGGGGAGATCTCTATCTGAAAGTGCGTATCCGGCCTGAAGAAGGGTATGAACGGAAAGGCAATGACATCTATTACGAACATCCGGTTGATCTGTACACGGCTGTACTGGGAGGCGAAATTACCGTGCCGACGCTGAAAGGAAAGGTGAAACTGACCATTCCTGCGGAAACCGAAAGCGGCAAGCTGTTCCGCGTGCCCGGCCATGGCATGCCTGTGATGAACAATGGTACGCGTGGTGATTTCTATGTGCGCACCCTCATCGATCTGCCGAAAAACCTGTCATCAAAAGAGAAAGAGCTGTTCAAAAAACTGGCTGCCGAACGGAAGAATTGATTTGCAGTTAACAGTTTGCAGTAGCAGTTGGCATGAGCGGTTGGCAGTTGCAGGTGGCAGGTGGCAGTGACGGTGGGGTGTTCAGTTTTTCTGCCCAGCGATGGCTTTTCTGTATTATATTTGGGAATATTAAACGAACTCAATATCAGACCAACCCAATACATTCCCAACCCATATATTTATGTGCCTTCTTTACTATCTGATTCCCCTTTTTTTGTTCCATCCGGTTGATGACACCCATGCGGACCACGAACTCAGATGGGGACAGATCGGCCATTATGTAACCGGCGATATCCATCAGCCGCTGCACGTGGGGACAGGCGACGACCGCGGAGGCAATGATGTACGTGTTCAGTGGATGGGGGAAAACTCAAATCTGCACAGGGTATGGGACAGCGATATGATCAACTCCTATCAGCTTAGTTTCACGGAACTGACCCGGAAAATCAATCATCCAACCGAAGAGCAAATTACCAGGTGGCAGCAGGCAACGGTGCGCGACTGGGCAATGGAATCCAAATCGTACCGCGACCAGGTCTATGACCTGCCGGACAACAGGAGAATCGGCTGGGAGTACCGCTACAAGTATTTTGACATTGTTGAGAAGCGCTTGCTTCAGGCCGGCGTACGCCTGGCAGGCGTGCTCAATGATATTTATGGCAAGTAGATTCCAGTCCTTCCAATGGCACGGCCAAGTTTCGCTTCGCGTGCACAAAATGAGCCTGGTGAGATATCCGAGCTAGGTGAGCAGTTATGGTTGACGATTGAGATTTGGCATTGCACGGCTAATCGAGCATCCTGAGAATACCCAATCAAACCGATTCAAGCACCTTTTTATGTACGTTAAACGCTTCTTCACCAAATAGTGCAAAACGGACCAGCCTAACGGACTGGAGATCATCAGCCATCTCCATGATGGTTTTGAAGGCAACCGTTGCCGCATCTTTCATCGGATAGCCGAATGCCCCGGTTGAGATGGCCGGAAATGCAACCGACGATAACTGTTTCTCTTCAGCCAGTTTCAGGGCGTTCCGGTAACATTCGGCCAGGAGCTGCTCGGAGGGTTCATCGCGGCCGTAAACGGGGCCCAGGCAATGAATGACATGTTTATTCGGCAGGCCGGGCGCCCCTGTGATGACCGCATCCCCCGGTGAGATCGGGGCGTAGGGCCTGGTTTCCTTTTCCAGCTCCGGATCGCCGGCACGGTGGATGGCACCGGCCACGCCACCGCCGGTTCGCAATTCGGCATTTGCCGCATTAACAATGGCATCGATATCCGGTTGTTTGGTAATATCGCCTCGCTTTAATTCAATTGTCAAACCGTTAAACGATCTCTCCATAATTACCTCACTTTTTAATTTAAGAATGGTTTCAAGAACTTACTCATCTAACCAGGATCCTTCTCACGTATATTTGTCCGAAAATGTCATGGGAACTATGACCCGGGCCTGTTGGCCGGATTTAACCCAGGCAGGGAAACCGCCAGGGCTACAACCTTTGGATTAAACGCCTGAACCTTTGTGTTTTCCCGATACTCCGAGCAGTCGGGGCCGGCAACTACTCCGAACGCTTCGGAGTATAAAAGGCCTGACAGCTTTTTTGGATTGCCAATTATGACCTTTCGGAGTTATAAAATTCAGCTTGTAAGATGTAACAGATTTTTGACTGTTTCCATTTGCCCTGGCATTCAATAAAAAATAATGCAGCCAGGGCCGGCTTTTAATTTCTGTTACGCTGCAAGCAATCTTATGATTAGCTGCCAGCGATTTATTCCGGAAATCATGGTGAGCCTTAATGTTTATTTGCCACGATTAACAGGAGCTGATTACCCGTAAGGGCTGATTCTCGCACAAAATTGCCAGCTGGATCGGGTAATTTTGCTCAAAATTGAAGACAAAATGTCCTGCCTTTCCTGCAAAACATGAATGCAAGCGCTTCTAAAGTTGAAGGAATTAATAAAAGCATGTTTTTATGTCATGATTATGGAGAAAAAAATAGATGAATTGATAAAAGCGCTTTTAGCCGGAAAACGAATATGAAAGGGCTTTTCCGGTATTTAAAAATGGTATTAAAAAGAGGATTTAAATACTATCAAAAACAAATATAAAGAAACTGTTAATTTGGAATCGCTTTTTTGGATAGACACTGATTTTATGTCAGAAAATGTCTGCAGATATTAAAAATAAGATTGACAAATATATTGATACTTGCTTTACAGAGGCCGTAACTTTGGAGCGGATTTCAATTACAGGAATCCACTTTAAATCGAATACTAATCATCTACAAATACAAAACATCTACAAATGAAAACTCTGAATACAACCATCATAACCGTCCTTATGCTGATACTATCGGCCGGTACATTAGCAACCGGAACCGTATCAGCAGCTGACACAGCCAATGCCAACAATCCGGCTGAAGCCATCGCTGAGAATGACTACCAGTTATTTGACAAGCTGGAACGTTCTCTTCTGTACGGCCTTCAATCGGAGCACACTGGCGTTGTTGAATCGGTTTTATTCAATGCCATTGAATACAAGACACTTCACCCGGAATTTGAATCCGATGCTGTAGAGGAGAAGCTTGTCAAAACGATCAACCTGGGAGCGACACATACGATACGCTACAAGGCATATCTGGCACTTTCATATTACCGGAATCAGGACATTTTTGGCCCTAATGAA
>SKRC01000245.1 GCA_007118695.1 Balneolaceae bacterium
AACATCACCCGCCCGGTTACGCCGCTCTCAACAGCGTTTTTCTCTGATTTTTCAACCAACTCCGGATCCAGTTCCACGCCGTGTCCCACAGCTCCCCTTTTGGCGGCTGCTATCACAATGCGTCCGTCACCCGAACCCAGGTCGATGACATAATCACCGGGCCCGACCCCGGCGAGCTCCAGCATTTTGTCGACCACAGCATGAGGCGTGCTCACATAGGGGGCATCCAGTTCCTGGGCCTGAACCTGGAATGAGAACATGGTTATCACTGCAAAAAGGCCGGTTATACCGGTTTTCATTGATAGAATGATGTTGTTTTGATCTGAGAAGGCAGACTTCAGGCTACAGGGAATGGCTGTCAGAATAAGTTTCATTCGACCCATGGCATCTGTAATATTAATTGTCGTTTTGGATTATCCCAAAATTGTTATAGCCTGCATTATTCACCAAGAAATTTGGTTGTGAGCAAGGCGTCTCGGAAATGGTGGCGGAAACGTACCTGAGTACGTTGAGTAAACCATTTTAGAGACAACTCATCCCGACGGCTCGGGAAAATTTCGCAGCATGTGACAATACGTTGAATAAAATTTTAAACTTTGTTTGATGTAACTTACTGATGGACATAGTAATAAATCCAGTCAACTATTTTTTGTGAATAATGCAGGATAGGTAAAAAATCCAATCAAATTTTGGGATTATTACTGCAATTAAGCAACATAACATTATATCAGGGAAGATCAGACAGAACATCACTGCGCTTGCAAGTGCCAAGCCAATATGTTGCCGGCGGGAAATGAAAAGTCCGATTCAGCTTCCATTCACCCTTCTGCTACCTCTAAATACCGTTTGATCATCTCTTCCTTCAGTTTTTCAGGGATCTCGCTGCATCCGCAATGCCTGAGATGCTTCAGGTGCCACTGAATTTTCTGTTCCTTCGTCGGGTTTTTGGGCATGGGATTCTTTTCATGCCATTTTGTATTGATTTTCAAGTTCATCATCTTCAGCCTCCCTTCCAATATTCTGAGTATTTGTTTTCAATCAATCTACCAAGAAGAAACAGTTAAAATTCAGAGAGAATTACTGAACGTCATGTAGGGAATTTCCTATATCTTGCGATTTTCTGCAGTATGATTCCCGAAGGCAGTCAGGTGATGGCAATACAACAAGCAGCATGTGGCTGTTATCCCTGCGTGAGCAGCAGAAGGCTGTCATTTAATGCGCTGATCGAATGGGGGATTTGCGGGGGAACGTTTATTTCATCAAACTGTTTCATTCGCGTATCCCGGTTGTTTTGTTTGTAGATGATATCCTTCCTGTTCAAGAGTGAGCCTTGACTCAATTCCTCTTTTCCAATGGTTCATAATCCCTTTCTTTCCGGCCCACATAGATCTGTCTCGGCCGCGAAATGGGTTCGTTGTTATCGCGCATCTCTTTCCACTGCGCAATCCAGCCGGGCAGCCTGCCCAGGGAAAACATCACTGTAAACATCTCTGTAGGAAGGCCGATAGCCCGGTAGAGAATGCCCGAATAGAAATCGACATTCGGATACAGTTTCCTGTCAACAAAATAACTGTCGGACAGGGCAACCTCTTCCAGCTCTTTTGCAATATCCAGAAGCGGATCCCGGGTACCGAGCTCCTCGAGCACATCATCACACGCTTTTTTGATGATTTTGGCCCGGGGGTCGAAATTCTTGTAAACGCGATGGCCAAAACCCATCAGACGGAAATCGCTGTTTTTGTCTTTTGCTTTGGCTACCATTTTCTGGATATCACTGCCCTCATTCCGGATTTGTTCCAGCATCTCGATCACCTGCTGGTTTGCCCCGCCGTGAAGCGGTCCCCAGAGCGCGCAAACGCCGGCGGAAATCGCCGCATACAGGCTGGCATGCGATGAACCGGCCATACGAACTGTCGATGCGGAACAGTTTTGTTCATGGTCGGCATGAAGAATGAGCAATACATCCAGCGCCTTTACCACAGTCGGGTTTACTTCATACTCTTCCGTTGGCAGTGCAAACATCATGTGGAGAAAATTGGCGCAGTAGCCTAAGCGGTTCTGCGGATAGATGATGGGCAGCCCCTGCGATTTTTTATAAGACCAGGCGGCAATGGTGGCACTTTTGGCAATCAGCCGCCGGATGGTAACATCCACTTCTTCCGGATTCAGCTGCGATTTTTGCGCTTCCGGATAAAACGTCGACATGGCACTGATCATCGAAGCCAATACCCCCATCGGATGCGCTTTTGACGGGTATCCCTCGTAGAATTTTTTCATATCCTCGTGAATCAGGGTATGGCGGGTGATCCCGGAGGTGAAAGTCTCGAGTTGTTCTTTATTGGGCAGGTCACCATAAATGAGCAGGTAGGCGACCTCCAGGAATGTTGAATTTTCCGCAAGCTGTTCAATCGGATATCCCCTGTAACGTAAAATTCCATTTTCTCCATCCAGAAACGTAATAGCACTTTGCGTCGAGCCGGTACTTTTGTAACCGGTATCGGAAGTGATGTACCCGGTCTTGGTTCGAAGCTGAGAGATGTCGATGGCTTTTTCTCCTTCGGTTCCCTCGATCAGTGGAAGTTCATAAGCCTTGTTTTCGATATTGAGCTTTACATTATTATTCATAGGGATTCTCTTTAACTGATATTGGTTGGTAATCTGAACGTTGCGAACAGTTCGTCTATCAGTAAGGAATCTACCATTTCTTTATTATACCGGTTATGGGGAAATGCTTGAATTGTGTGTCAGGAAAATTCCTACATAAATCGCAGATTGAAAGAAATTTTCAGAATGGTTAATACGAATAAATATTCCATCCGAATTATGCCCGCGGCCGTTTGGCGGCCCCGCTCTCGAAAGCAGCTTCCTTGACAGCGCGGGAAACCTTGCGCACCACCTGCTTGTTGAAGACGCTTGGCACGATATACTCCTCACTCAGATCGTTGTCATCGATGCACTCAGCGATCGCATAGGCCGCAGCGAGTTTCATCTCTTCATTGATATCGGCAGACCTGGCGTCGAGTGCACCCCGGAAAAGGCCCGGAAAGGCCAGTACATTATTGATCTGGTTGGGATAATCGCTGCGGCCTGTAGCAATGATCCGGGCAATGGATTGAATTTCTTCCGGCATGATTTCCGGGACAGGATTGGCGAGGGCAAAAACGATGGGATCCTTTGCCATTTTTTCAACGGCTTTCACCGGTATGATTCCCGGCCCGCTTACCCCGATAAGAAGATCCGCCCCCGTCGAGGCTTCAACGACCGTACCATCAATGTTATCCGGGTTGGTATTTTCGGCAAGCCATTTTTTGCTGTCGTTAAGCTCCGCCAGGCGCCCCCGGCTGATAATTCCCTGACTGTCGCAACAAAGTATTTCTTTGGTGCCGGCCTCCAGTAAAATCTTGGTGATTGCCACCCCGGCCGCACCGGCGCCAACAATCACTACGCGAAGGTCGCTGAGTTTTTTCCCTATCACTTTCAGGGCGTTGATGGTTGCCGCCAGTGCAACAACGGCTGTGCCGTGCTGGTCGTCGTGAAACACCGGAATGTCCAGCTCACTTTTTAACCTGTCTTCAATTTCAAAACATCTGGGGGCGCTGATATCTTCCAGGTTAATGCCACCAAACCCGGGGGCTATCCATTTTACAGCCGAGATGATCTCTTCCACATCCTGGGTATCCAGGCAGATCGGATAGGCATCCACATCGGCAAATTCCTTGAATAGCATCGCTTTACCCTCCATGACCGGCATTGCAGCTTCCGGGCCGATGTTGCCCAACCCCAGCACGGCTGAGCCGTCGCTGACCACGGCCACCGAATTCTGCTTGATGGTCAGCGTATGGGCCTTCTCTTTGTCTTCTGCAATCGCCTCGCAAACACGACCCACACCCGGGGTGTAGGCCATGGAGAGGGCATCGCGGGTGTTGACAGGCACCTTGTTTTCAATACGGATCTTCCCTCCCAGGTGAAGCAGAAAAACGCGGTCGGATACATTGCGCACTTTAACCCCGTCGATCTTTTTTATCGCTTTTACGATAGCACTGGAATGAGCTGCATCGCGGGCACTGACAGTAAGGTCACGCACTTTGTAATTCCCCTCCACCTTAACCACATCAACGGCTCCCGGATCCCCTTTTTCAGCAGCAATGGCATCCAATATTTTGGCCAGCATCCCCGGCTTGTTTTCAATGTAGAGGCGCATGGTAAAACTGTAACTGACACTCGGCTGGATTTCACTCATATGGGTATGGGTCCTTTGGTTTAATCAATTCCGGATATCAAATATGATTATTAACAGACATGAATGATAATAAAATAATAATGTTTATGTTTGAATCAATGTCCGCAATAAAGAGTGGAAATAAACTGTTAGTACCATGATTTTGGTTTTGAAAAGTAAAAAGATCTGCCCTGCCTGGACATTGCGGTCATTATCATTTAGGGATAATTACGGAACAGAGAAGCAATCAGGCCAGAATTGCAGGTGTTATCCTTACACGAATTGCAGTGAAAACCCTGCCTGATAAAAGGGGGTTTAAATTACCGGCCGTAAACCAGTATTGTGGGAATTTTCATGTTCCATTGCAATAGCATATCAACCGTTTAAAAATGAGTGTACTATGGGTGCAACAAGTAGTGCCAGACATATTTACAGACTATTTTTCGTTCTAGTGATTGCAGCTATGCTGATGTCGTGTTCACGATCCCAAGAACCGTTAATTGAAAGGGGGGCCGAATATCAATTCCGGCAGGGATATCCGGAAGTCAGAATGACTGCCCTGGGCATTCTGGATGAAGATGGTGAAGGGGTGATCCGCATAGCCTCAGATATTTCATACGGATCGCTCATATTCAGGGAAAGGGGCGGGGAGAGTGTTGCTGACATCGACATTGAAATCAGGATTACCGGTATTGAAGGTACCCGTTTCTCCGATACCTATACGACTACGAAGACTGTAAAAAGGGACAATATTCGAAATATCAGGCAACCGGAAGTGATGCAGTTTCTCAAAGAGCTGGACGTTCCTGCCGGAAATTATGAGGTTAGATTATCAGTTACCGACAAATCCTCGGAGAGGCGTACAAGCCGGTCGGCGAGAACGTTTGTTCCCAACCCGGCCGGTGACATTGTCAGCCTTTCTGCCGTACAGCTTCAGGGTGTAAGTGCGGACCGGAGAGCGGAGGGATATGCACCAATTACGACGTATACTGTTTCTACGAGAAAAGACAGCCTTCGCTTTGTCGTACAAGTAACGAATTCCCGTTCGGAAACCCCGCTTTCCATTCAATCGCGGTTGATCCGGTTTGAAGCCGATACAACCCCGGCGAGGTCTATGCATGCGCCCAACTACTCAACGTCAAGCTTGCCTTACAAGGGAATTGACTTCAGAAGTTATGAGGTTGTGGATCAGACCAGGCGGGAATTTGACCAACCCGGCAGTGTTATGGTCGAGTTCCCCAACAAGCGGCCGGGCAGGGGCAACTACCGGTTTGAAATCAGGGTAACCGGGCAGGGCGAGGAGTTGTACAGGGCCCGGGATTTCAGCGTGAAAGGTGAAAATTTTCCACATATCAGGAGTCCAAGGGAACTAGCCGAACCGCTGGTTTACCTGATGGGTTCGCGGGAATACCGGGAGTTGATGGCGATTGAGGATCCCGTACGGCTGAAAGAAGCCGTAGACCATTTCTGGCTTTCCAATGTCGGTAGTATGGAAAGAGCCCGGCAGGTGATTTCTCTCTATTACGACCGGGTGGAGCAGGCCAACAAACAGTTTACCACCTTTAAAGAGGGCTGGAAGACCGACCAGGGCATGGTCTACATCTTATTCGGCCCACCATGGTACGAAACCACACGGCTGAATCGCCTTCAGTGGTCCTATTCCTACAACCGGTCGGATCCAAATTATAATTACCTGTTTGTACGTCAAAGGGCGCCCAGTGAGCATTTCCCGTTCAATCACTACCTGTTACGGCGAAGTCAAAACTATTTCACAATTCAATATCAGCAGGTTCAACGCTGGAAAACCGGTCAAATTCTGCAATCTGTTTTATAGGTCAAAAAAACAGGAACAAATCCGGACGGATACTCAGGAAGAAGTTTCCCCGGAAATCACCATCGCCGATATCCACCAGGCGATGGCCCCAGTCAGCCCGCAGGATCATACTGCCTGTCCGGATTCGCAACCCCAATCCCGCGCCGGTGCGGATGCCGGATGGATCCGGATTGGAGATGGAGGTTCTGCCGATGGCTGCCGCATCGATGAAGGCGGCAATTCGCAGATTCCGTCGTAAAATGGAACCGATGCCATCCTCGGCTGACATTGTTCCAGGCACCGGTATCCACAGCTCCTGCTGACCCGTCAAATGGGTCCGTCCGAGCAGGGCATCGAGCCTGTAGCCGCGAACGCTCAATGATCCACCGAATGAAGGACGTTCAAATAACGGTACGTTCGGACTAGCCCATTCCCCGTAAATCTCGGTATGTATGGCAAAACCGGCTTCGAACGGGTAATGCCAGCGGCCACCGAGACGGACTCTGCTGTATAGCACATCGTTTTTGTGATCCCGGCCCACGAGAATACGGCCTTCCAGCAACAGGTCGGCCGGGAGCAGCCCGGCAGTGGCCATTCGCACAATAGCAGGGCCGGTTTCTACCGAGGTAATGTCCGTCAGGGAAGGCGCTCCATCTTCAGGGTCAATCCTAACGCGTGCATGTTTGAGGACCAGGAGCTGACTGAAATCATAGAACTCGGTATAATCATAATTGTAAATCGTGTGAATTCTGCCTCCGGTGCGCCGTTCATTGACCTGCACCTGATCGAGCAACCTGTTGGGCTGATAATCCGAAAACAGGGCCGGGGTAATCGAAAGCCGATGCCGGCCCAGAAAATCCAGTTCAATATTGTGGGTATAGCTGAACGATCCGAAAAGCAGTGACCTCCAGCCGAATGTGGCCGAAATGAACCCGGAAGGCAAGCCTGCATATACGTATTGTCCATAGATGCCCGGACCGGGTCCCGGCTCGTACGTAGTAACAACCTGCAGGTAGTGCGGGTCCCGTGAAGGGTTCGATCCCGTTGGCAACACTTGCCCGCTCAATTGCCAGGGTAGCACCGGCCTCTCATCGATACCGGTTGAATCCCCGGGTGCAGGACTGACGGCAAACAGTATGATGAAAACGGAGTAGTACATGTTGCAGAAATATGTTGTCGCCAGTAAGTAATTCTGAGGCTATTGGCCTGCCAAAGCAAATAGAGCTACAGTAAGGATAAAAAGAATACCCAAACCTATTACCAATCTTCGAATGTATATATGGAACATGGTGAATACCCCGGTATTATACGATGTTGAAACGTTCTGACTTTATCTTATAGACAGGTATGCCCCAGCCGCGTAATGCTGTTTCTGCCATATCCATCATCGGTTCCGGCCCGCAAACCAAATAATCGGTTTGGCCTGTGTTTTCAGGCATATGGGCCGTTAAAATTTCTTCTGTAATGAACCCTTCAAATCCTGTCCACCCTTCAGGAGGATTCTCGAGTACATGTACAATGTCCAGATTTAACTCTTTTTCCAGCTGATCCAGTTCCTCTTTGAAGGCAATTGACTCCGGGTCGGGGTTGCCGTATATCAGGGTCAACGGCCGTTGGTCTCCTCTGTCGCGCAACGTTCGCAACATGCTGATGACCGGCGTTATGCCGATCCCACCAACGACAAAAAACACACCTGCCGCGGACGGATTTAAAGTAAAAGCCCCATAAGCACCTTCCAAAAAGACCCGGGTGCCCCTTTCAACAGTTTTTATCGTGGAAGTAAAATCTCCCAGTTCCTTGATGGAAAAGCGATAACGATCGGTATTTTCGGTGCTGGATGAGAACGAAAACGGGTGTTGCTGCGTGCTGAAAGGTGTCGGGCCTATTGTCAGCCAGGCAAACTGACCGGGCTCGAATTTAATGCCCTCATGCCCAACCGGTTCAACTTCCAGTGTCCACACATTATTGGAAACTTTCCAGGTATTGGTCACTCTGTAGGGCCTTTTAGACATTTGATACGGTTTGATGATTCTGATGTGAACCAGCATCGCCATCGCAAATCCAACGAGAAAGATCCAGATCAGTTGTTGCCATAACTCGGATATATAAAACCCCACCATCAGAATATGAGCCAGGCCGATAAACAGGATCAGAAAAGCAAATGCAGCATGTGAAAGGCGCCACCTTTCATAGGTGATTCGAAGTTCTTTTCTCCAGATGGTTAATGCTACCAGAAGGGTCAGGAGAAGAATGACCGTAACCAATGCCATGGCTCTTGGTGCATTCACACGCGGATCAAAAAATGATAAAAATTCCGTGTTGGCAGCGATCAGAACCACCACATGGCCAAGAACAAAACAATACGCCACATAGCCTGCCTGCCGGTGAAAATTTAACAAGGCATCGGTGCCGATGGAAGCAGCTATGTTTTTAAACCGCGCTGTTAACACAAACTGCAACCCCATCATGGCAATACCGATAAATCCCAGGCCCACGCCGAATTCGATCCAAAAGCCGCGGTATTCTTCATTGTGCCCTGCAAGCGCAACGAATAGTGGGAAAACGACCATGGCTATAAACAAGCCGGTCCACAAAAACACTTCCTTCAGGAAAGCTCGTCTGTTATTCATTATTCCGGGTAATTACTGTTAAAATCAACAAGGGCTTTTTGGCTTCCGGCAGACTCTGGAAACAGCTTTTCAATACACCTCGAGGAACATCCGTTCGCCGGGTTTGATGTATGATTTAACCTGGTCCGTCGTCCAGTCAAGCGGATCTACGCCATTCAATTTCTCTTTGATCCTGAGATAATCGAACAGGCCAAGCTGACCCAGGATCTTATAAATACCGGTCTCCATGCCCTTCAGCCCGCACACATAGATGAGTGTATTATCTTTTTCCAGGATCGGGTTCATCAGGTCAGCCCGGTCGATTAGGCTGTATTGCACATAGGGTTTGGTTCCATCCGTACGGGGATCTTCCCTGGAAACAAATTTCAGATAATGGAAATTTTTATGCTTTTGATCCAGGTCATCAAAAAGATTTTTATACAGAAGGTCGGTTCGATACGGACAGCCAAAGGCAAGCACAACATCGTTTTTCATGCCGGAGCGCATGAGGTCGATGGCCATGCCCCGAAACGGTGCAATTCCCGTTCCTGTGGCAAGGAAAATATAATTGTAGTCTTCATAAGTTTCAGGCAGCAGAAACCGTCTCCCGCTGGGCCCGGTCATACGGATGATGTCACCTGCCTTGCGATCGCACAGGTAATTGGAGCAGACACCCAGGAAGAGCTCCTGTGTCTCCCAATGTTCATCAATGACCCTCTTCACCGTTGTGGCATAAATCTTCCCGTTTCCGTCTTCACCGCCGGTCGGCGAGCAGGTAGAATACAGGCGCACTTTATGCGGCCGGCCGTTTTCATCGGTTCCTTCAGCCAGAATACCAAGGCTCTGTCCCGGAATGACACGATTTTCAAGGTCTGTACCTGAAACGTCGAATTCTACGTGCCTGACAAAATTGGGGCTTGCCGAAGCTGTTGCAATTTCGCTTTTCACAATCGATACCGGAACAGGATCTTTCGGTTTATAGGTATTGAGGTCAACTTCCGGCAAAGGGATCTGAGATGCTGTTTGAATTGGCATATCTGATTGATTTAAACTGTATGGGTTTCCCGGGGCCATCCAGAGTTTATTCCCTAAACGGTTGCATGAGGCAGGTCGGGATTGATTGGCGTATATTACTTACCAACTACCACTCCTGCAACTATTTATCATCGAGAAACAAATCGATCAGGTCGATGACTTTTTTATACGCTTCTTCCTGGGTCTCGCCATCGGCCACCAATTTTTTGCCGGAAGGGTTTTCGGCAACCACTTCTACTCCGCCCCATTTTTGCTTGACTCCGGTTATTGCGAATCCGCGATATCCCTGGTCTTTCAGGATATCAATTCGTTCATGAAATACCGGTTCATGATTCATGTCATTTTCATTATTCATAACTTCCTCGCAATTTTGAGTTTTAACCATTCTTTCAATGATGCAACCGCACCATTGCAACTGTAATCAATCAATAAAACGGGAAAGCGGGTATAGGAAGTAAACTGATTCTTGTGTAGGGGATCTACTTACAAACATGGTTTCTCCCTCTGTTTATCGACTGTGTGAATGCGGAGCAGATCCAATTCAGCCGGGCCTTTTTATCTTTTTTGGATGAATGAAGGGCTTTTCTTTGGGGAGAATATCAAATCACGGACTGAATTTCAGGATGCAGAGTACAGTTTTTTCATTCAACAAACCGGGCCCGGACCGGTACTTGCATCTCAATGAAGTGATGAATGAATTTGTGGGATAGTTGGTTTCGACCATATGAAGAACTTCCAGCCTATTTCAGGTCCAAAAAAGATACTGCTCACCGGGGTAACGGGATATATCGGTAAGCGGCTTCTTCCAAAGCTTCTCGAAGAAGACTGTATCGTTTATTGCTGCGTGCGGGATCGGAAACGGTTCGATACTTCAACCTATAGCCCCGACCGGGTAAAAGTAATTGAAGCGGATTTTCTGAAACCCGAAACATTAAACGCCATTCCTGCCGACATAGATGCGGCCTATTATCTGATTCATTCCATGGCCTCCTCAAAGGGTTCATTCGAGGAGATGGAAAAGGAATCGGCACAGAATTTCAGGGCGATGCTTGAGAAAACGTCTGTTGAACAGGTGATCTACCTGAGTGGGATTGTCAATGACAAGCACCTTTCGAAGCATTTGCGATCACGGAAAGCAGTGGAAGAGATCTTGACTACTTCGTCATTTCACCTGACGACTCTTCGTGCCGGCATTATTGTCGGCTCG
>SKRC01000049.1 GCA_007118695.1 Balneolaceae bacterium
AAATAACCACCGGCAAGCGGAACCGGCCTGGACCTGTAAAAAATAACCGGAAAAGTGCAGACGAGTTGCCAAGGGATTCCATTTCAACCATTCTTCCGGAAAAACATGCGAGAGTCTGATTTTGTTAATGTTTCATTCACTTAAATTGGATGAAATGGAATATTCGATCTTCGGCAATTGGTTTTCGACATTTAACAGTTAACCTGTAAACTTCGAACCTATTACAATATCATAATGGACCCAGCACTGATCGACAAATACCGCCAGGAAACCTCCGGCACACAAAACGTAATTCACCTCAACAACGCCGGAGCCTCCCTGATGCCCGACCGCGTCCGGGATACCCTGTTTGCCTACCTGCAATCCGAATCGGCAATCGGCGGCTATGAAACGTTTGCCCTTTATGAAGAGGAGCTCAACCGGTTTTATGAACTTGCGGCCGGGCTGATCAATGCGAAAAGCCGTGAGATCGCATTTGCTGAAAGCGCCACCCGTGCCTGGCAAATGGCCTTCTATTCCCTGCCTTTCGACAAGGGTGACCGGATCCTGACATCACGCACGGAGTATGCCAGCAACTACATTTCCTATCTGCAGGTCAAGAAACGCACGGGAGTCTCCGTGGAGCCGGTGCCAAACGACGGGCATGGCCGGCTCTCGGTCGACGCACTGGCAGAGATGCTCGATGAGCGGGTGAAACTGGTGTCCGTTACCCATGTACCCACCAACAGCGGGCTGATCAACCCGGTGGAGGAGATTGGCCAGCTGTTGGAAAATCATCCGGCGGTATTTCTGATTGACGCGTGTCAGTCGGTCGGGCAGATGCCGGTGGATGTGGACCGGATCGGGTGTGATATCCTGTCGGCAACCGGGCGAAAATATCTGCGCGGCCCGCGGGGCAGCGGGTTTCTCTATATCCGTGAAAAACTCTTGAAGGAGATCGAACCGGTTATGCTCGACCTGCACGGTGCTGCCTGGACAAGCCCGGATGCATACGAAATGCGCCCGGACGCGCGCAGGTTTGAAAACTGGGAGATCAATTTTGCCGGGAAACTGGGATTGACCGAAGCCATCCGCTACGCTCTCGAGCAGGATGCCGCCGCCTGCTGGAACCGGATACAGGAGCTGGCCACCCTGCTGCGGGAATGCCTGGGCGATGTGGATGGAATCGAGGTAAAAGATCCCAGCCTGGAAAAGTGCGGGATTGTCTCGTTCTACAGCCTGAGAAAACCGGTGGATGAGATCAGCGATGAGCTCGGAAAACGAAACATCAATATTTCGGTGACCGGCGGCAATAGCACCCTGCTCGACTCGCTGGACCGGAAACTCGACAGGCTGGGCAGAGCCTCCGTTCATTACTATAATACCGAAAGGGAGATCGACCAGTTCATCGCTGAGCTGAAGCGGCTTCTTTAACCGGAAGAAAATTAACAGGATGAAGAACCCGGTGATCATCCTGGTTGGAACTTCTTATTTTGACCGGGCATAAAATTACAAGATACTTTCTGGATTGAATGAACGAAAACCCGATATTCAACATTTCTATATCCGTAAGGGTGGTAACTAATTGCTAACAAAAATAACTGAGGAAAAGATGAAACGAACTGCACAAGCTGTATGGAAAGGACCCGGTATGAAGGGGAAAGGAACCTTGTCGACACAAAGCGGGGCTTTTAAGAATCAGCCCTATTCCTTCAAGATGCGATTCGAAAATGAAGACGGGAAAATGGGTACTAACCCCGATGAACTGATCGCTGCTGCAAGTGCCAGCTGTTATGCCATGGCTTTGAGTGTGGGACTGGAGAAAGCCGGGTTTACAGCCGACACGCTCGATACCAAAGCCGAGTTGACCCTCGAGCAGGTCGACGGCGGCTGGGGTATCACCCGGATTGATTTAATCCTGGATGCAAAAGTCCCTGATATCGCCGAAGATAAGTTTGACGAAATTGCAAAAGGAGCCAAGGAGGGATGCCCGGTTTCTCAGGTGCTTAACTGTGATATCACGTTGAAGTACACGCTGAATTAATCCCAATATTGTAATTGAAACAATGACCCCGGCCTCAACAGATTTATCCCGGACAAGCCCCGACAGGCATGTGCGGGATAGTCTGGTAGGCCGGGATCCGAAAGACCGATCCGACGGATACGTGCGGGACAATCAAATGGGCAAGGTGCCGATCCCGACAGGTGCGTACAAGACAAGCATGTGGGCCGGGATCCCGAGTGCTGTTTGGAATAGTGGAGAACCGTACGATCCGAATCATATCTTCCGGGTTAATCGGCAAATAAGTCGGTAAAATAGTCATTATTTTTCTCTGAAAAGGAACTAAAATATAGTAGTATAAGTCCCGTATCCTTCCCAGTTTGTAAAAGTACCGGTCAAATTCCCAAAAAAGGGCAGTACTTATTTTATGCAATTGAGTTCCTTGCGGACTTCAGGGATTTATGTGCTCTCCAACTTATTGAGGTGGACATATTTAGTTTCCATTATCCGGATGTGTAATAGTATAATGCAGTTTTCCATCAATAAAATCGATGGTCTGTTTATTGTTATCAAACCAATGTACATCAATCGAGGCTGGGGTATCTGAAAAACCCATAACCTGTGTAGAACTATTTTGAGACCAGTAACCCGATCCAGCCTGTATTTCTCTTTTAGGACCTTTTGTACCATCTTTGTAAACAATACGAATACTTGAGCCAATTGCACTTTTATTACTATATGGTCCTTTTAGCCTGATCTTAATACCCGATTTATTTGTTCTGTTCTTATATAGTTTTGTTTTGTTGTTATTTTGAGTAATGGCAATATCTACTTTTCCATCATTATTAAAATCACTTAATGCAGCACCTCGCTGCTCCCCATAAACTGTTATACCACTTTTTTGTCCCGGTACAGTCTGAAGTTTTCCCTGTCCATCGCCTTTTAAAATTAAACCACGACCTGAGTCCAATCTGGGTGTTGTTTTTGGAAAGCCAAAATAATTCTGGCTTATAAACAGATCTTCGTTACCATCATTATCAAAATCAGCTACCCCAATGTAAAATCCTGCCGAAAATTGAGCTTTGGGAGGAAGGGGATTTGCTTTAAATCCATTTCCCGTATTTATAAACATCATATGTTCAAGTGTATTTATTTCTTTATTTGGGATCGAATTCAGATTATATCCCAAAATTTCTTCCAGGGACGATTGCCCATATTCACTATGAGAACGAATATTCTGTAATATTACAGAAGAAATAGAGAGTAAGTCATTTGACTGGCGTCGGGGGACATAATTATTGCTTTCAGTATCATAATAAGCTTCAATGATATCCAATGTACCGTTCCAATTGAAGTCGCCATAAAACATTCTGAGAGGATAATTTGATCTTATTTGATAGGAACTATTCAAACCTTTGTTTGTAGCAACAATATCAGTCAATCCATTATTGGTAAAATCTCCAGTTGCAATTCCATTCCACCAACCTTTATACTGATCCAATCCCACTTCAGTGGTAATCTCTTTGAAAGTGCCTCCATTATTTTTAAACAATCTCAATGATCCCCATTCGGTACTGATTAAAAGATCCTGGCTGCCATTATTATTTATATCTGAAAATACGGCACTGGTCACTAAACCTATTTCGGACAATTGTTTGGAATTGGCCTCATCAAGCCTGAATGTTCCATGATCATTCATAAATAATCTTGAATCAGCGTCCATGGGATACGATCCTTTAATAAACCTGCCTCCTATAAAAAGGTCAATATATCCGTTTCCATTATAATCAGCTGCAGCAATCGGGCCTGTTGCTGAAGCTATACCTGGAAGGGTTTCCTCTTCAATATTTCCGCTTTTGTCTATTGAGTAAATATAGGCAGATGGGGCATTGATGTTATCCGTTTTATAGTTGGAGTTACCGACGACGATTTTAGTAAAATCTCCTTCATGCCAACCAATTACAGATGTCTGATCGTTTAGTGTAGTGTTGGTTAAGGGTTCCACCTCATGCAGGCTGAACTCTCCATTACCCAGATTTTCATACAACGAAAAATTACCCCCCTTGCCCGAAGAGAGGAGTAAATCATCTTTGCCATTTTGATTAAAATCTATCCAGGCCGCTCCAGGTCCTGATCGGCTTAATTTGTATGGAAGAAGTGGCTGAAGTTCATATTCATCAAAATGGTCTTCAATATGGTGGTGATCTAATTTTTCAGACACATCCTCAAACTTAACCCGATAGCCATCAGGATCGTTAATATCAATTTTATGCATCGGTGTGGCATCCCTAGCGTTCCCTTTCGGTTCTTCTATTTCATATATCCGGTTGGCTTCAACGTTTTCGATAACAGACTGATGTCCACCTGGCCAGGTTACAGTAATTACATGATTATTATTTCTATCCGCAGCGAAAGTAGCTTGAGCTGTTGAACCTGAAAGATAGTTCCCACCTGCAGCCAATTCTTTTGTTTGAGTAACAGGGCCTCCTTCTAATTTAATTTTGGCTCCAATTCCCTGAGTATTTGGAGGATTGCCCTTTAACCTGATGGCTATACGTGGGTTATTAGATCGGTTTGTATAAATAGCTGCTGAGTCATTAAAACGATTTGTGATCAGATCCAACGTTCCATTGTTATTCAGATCTGCCAATGCCAGGCCATGAGTAATATCCATTTCTTTAAAACCCCAGTCGGAACTTTTATCAGAAAAGGTGAGGTCCTGATTATTTTGAAAAAATTTGTTTTGTAATTCTAAGGAAGGATACTCTGTGACATAACCATACAAGTCATCTGGATTAGTGCTTATTTTATGATTTATATAACGCTGAGTGTCCAAATCCAATACATCATAAGCGAACCCCGTAGTAATGATTAAATCTTCGTATCCATTAAGATTTATATCTAAAAACTGTACTGCCCAAGACCATCCGCTTGCTTCAAGTTGACTGTAATATGCAATTTCAGCGTATGTATTATCACTTCTGTTAAGGAATAATGAATTTCGACTATACATAGGCCGATTGTCAAATTCCCGAAGAGGGGTTGGATTTGGATCCGTTGATACATGCTGAGTCATCCTTCGATGATGATAAGGGCTTAGCATTTCAGATACGAAAATGTCGGTTGAACCCTTTCGATTAATATCAGAAAAATCAACACCCATTGAAGAGAAACTGGAATTGCGTATGGCCAGGTCATCAATTAGTTTGAATTGGCCATTGCCTTGGTTTATCCATATCCGATCGGGTGTAAAAAAGTCATTTACGACATATAAGTCAGGTAAACCATTGTCATTTAGATCTTGAAATTGGGCAACTAAACCCCAGTCAGGATGCAGTCCAAATTCCTCGCCATTACTATTCAAAAATGTATTTTTAAGGTCATTAACTTTATTAAACGTACCATCTCCATTATTCAGATAGAACTCATCCTCATGTCCAATTTCACGAAGCTCCGGCTGAGAACCATCTTTTTGGGGTATTAACGCAAAATGTTGGTCATATGGAGGCATTAATTGAAATTCACCATCTACTAATGAAGTGGTATGGTTCAGAGAAAGATTTTCCAGACCGAAAATATCTTTAGCTGATTTTTTTTTGTAATTGGTTATATACAGATCAAGGTAACCGTTGCCATTAATGTCAGCTAGTGCCAAACTTTTTGCACCATTACTCTTGCTAAGACCGCTGTCTTCTTTTAATTCAAAATTTCCCTTCCCATCGTTAATGTAAAGACTGTTTTCTTTATTTAAAGAGGCTATCAAAAGATCCAAATGACCATTTCCATTTACATCAGCAAAAACTACTCCGGTCGAATGATATCCCTCGTGGGCTACACCTGCCTTATCTGTTATATCAACAAAACGATAATTTCCAAGGTTTTTGTAGAGTTTATTTGGCCCTTCAAGGCTGGCGAAATAAATATCAGGCAAACCATTTCCATTAATATCACCCACAGTAACACCGGAACCGTTTAAAAATACTTGATTTTCTATTATTTGTTCTTCGGAAACTAAATTTCTGAAAGTTATTCCAGACTTTTGTTCATCAAGCTTTTCAAATCCGCTATCACCCCAAAATCCCGGATTTAATTCAGCCCATCGATATCCAGTTTCTTCCTCCCAATATAGTTTGTTTTCCCTGGAACACCCACCCAGAATTCCTAAAACTAATGCTATGATTATAATTGCCTGAAAATTAGTATTCATATAATTTTTTCAATTCCAATTGTCGTTAATTATATGTTGCATCACAACAGTCCAAAACAAAGAAAAAAATCTTTTCTGTGCATCTTTTTTCAAAGCACGAAGAAATGGGTTATGATTAATTGGACATAATTGAGGAGGGTAAAAAAAAGGCCGGAGTGGTTACCCCGGCCTTGAACTTATTAATAACAAACAGAATTAGTAACCCGGATTCTGATCGGTCGGACTGATTTCAGTATTCTGATCGATCTCGGCAAGCGGGATCGGAAACAGAACCAGATCTCCCGGGTAGTTATCCAGGTTCGGGCTGTTGAAACGGGAATGCATATCATCCAGGAAGTCTGAATAGTAGTGCCGTTTTACCTGGGTTCCGTCTCCGAAAACCTCTTTCATCTTTCTCCATCGGATCAGGTCCCAGAGCCGCTTTCCTTCCATGGCAAGCTCTACACGGCGTTCATGGCGTACCAGTTCAACCAGGTCCATACCCATGTAACCCACTTCTTTGGGTGGTAAATCAACGGTGCCTCTTGCACGAACAGCATTTATCCAGTCAAGTGCCTCGGGATTATCCTGTTCAGCCAGTGCTTCAGCCAGGATCAGGTAGAGTTCTCCCATCCGCATGACTGCAACATCTTTTCCAGCCTGTGCTTCATTAGCAAGATGTCCGATGTTATAGATACCCTTGCGCACATTCATACCGGTTTCACCCCAACGGTAATCATATTCGATCACATCACCGGCGGTGTAGGTTCGTTCCCAGGACGTTGGATTACCATCTTCATCAAATCCTCTGTGGGTATAGGTAAAAGGTTCACTGCCTTCGTACACGCCCCAGTCATCACCCGGTGCAAAGATGGTGTATTCCCGTCTCGGATCTTCATCTTCAAATGCATCATAAAGATCTCTTTGCGGAAGGTGATACCCCCAGCCGGCAGCTCCCCATACATGATTAAATTCAGGCGGAATATCGCGGGCCAGTTTTTGAACCATATCATTATTGCCCTGATCGGGGGTTTCAAGATACTGAAAGTAGAAGAGAGCTTCAGGGCTGGGGTCATTCTCTATATCGAAAATGGCCATGTAGTCATCCACCAGCTCATACCCGTCACCTTCGGCAATAGTAATCGCTTCCCTTGCAGCAGTTTCAGCTGCCGGAAAGTTTCCCTGATAAAGATGTGCCTTGGCCAGATAGGCAGCTGCGGCAGCCCGCGTTGCACTTCCTTCATATGAAGAGGGCCACTGCGCAGGCAGATTATCTCTCGCATTTTCCAGGTCGGGAATAATAATCTGACTATAAATCTGATCTGTTGCTACCCTGGGCTGATTGAACTCTTCAAACGAACTCAGAGGACGATCGATTAACGGCACATCCCCGAAGAATGTGGTCAGGAAAATATAACTGAATGCCCGTATGAAACGTGCTTCAGCAATATATGGATCAAGCTGCGCCTGTGTTAATCCCCTGTCAAGCAGAATCGGAATCCCGTCAATTGCAAAATTGGCGGCGTTTACAGCCCGGAATACCTGGGACCAGTAGATATTCATGGTACCGTGATCAGAATTGATATTCCAGTCAGCCTGCTGAATGGATGCGGCCCTGGATGGGCGCCAGTGAGCATCATCACTCATTCCGTCGAACAGAATCTGCATGTCTCTGCGGTACATTGCCCAGCTTCCGCGGGCCCAGGGCCAGTAAGCGGCAATAACCGCTTGTTTTGCCGAGCTTTCATCTACAAAAAATACCTCGGGGCTTGGGGTGTCCATTGGATATCGTTCCAAGAAGTCATCTCCTCCCAAAATGTCACAGGAAGAGAAGAACAGGACTCCACACAGTATCAGAATGGATGTTATGCTATATTTTGTCGTTTTCATAACGTTATATTTTTTATGGTATTAAAATTCAAAATTCTCTCAGAAGCTCATCCGAACGCCAAAGAGCCAGGTTCTCGGCTGAGGGACACCCGTAAGAGCATCTGCATTGGAGTCTACTTCCGGTCCGTCAAAACTGGTGAACGTATAGAGGTTCTGTACACTCATATATGCTGAAAGTGAACCTATTCCCAGAGGTTCCGTGAGTGAAACAGGGAAATCATAATTCAGATTCACATTACTGATGCGCAGGAAAGATGCATCCGACAGCCAGAAATCGGAAAATGTCGCAAGGTTGCTTCCACTGTCATCCGTTCTTACAATGGGATATTGCCCGTCCGGATTTTTCGTCGGATGATATCGCTCCATAATGAGACTGTCGTGGTTTTTTGCCCACTGTGTAAAGTAGTGCAATACACCCAGATTATGACCGCCTCGAATATCCCTCAAAACACCCTGCATGCCCTGTAGTTGAGCCTGGATGGTCCAGTTTCTAAAACCAAGGGTACCCATTGCTCCGTAAGTCAGATCCGGGTAGCTGTCTCCGAGAATCACTCGATCATCAGAGGAAACAGAACCGTCTCCATTGGTATCAACGAACCAGATATCACCGATTTGCTTTCCGGAGAAATGCGGATTATTGTTTAGATCATCTTCTGTTCGGATCAATCCGTTTGATTTATAGCCATAGTAGGAACGAAGCGGATATCCTTCCACAATTCCTGAGGTCGTGAGATCACGTCCCTCAAGATCGATTACCTCGTTTTTAAAGTGGGTCATGTTCAAGCTGATACTGTAGCGCCATTCCCCTACTATTTGACGGTATCCCATCTCCAGTTCCACACCGGTATTTCGGATGTGCCCGGCATTGATGAAGGGGTTACCCACCAGACCGGTAGAGTTGGGAATAGGCTGAGTGAAAAGCAGATCGCGAGTATCTTCAATATAGAAGTCCACTATACCGTAGAGCCTGTTGCCGAACACTTCTACATCGAGGCCAATATTTTTCTTCTCTGTACTCTCCCACTGAAGGTCGGAATTCACTGCAGATGCGAGGGTATAACCTGCTCTTTGCTGGCCACCCATCGCATAGTTCCAGTTGGTCAGGCTTGTCCGGGTTCCGTATGTAGAGATACTCAATACGTTACCAGTCGAACCCCAGCTTCCTCTCAGTTTCAGTTCATCGAGCCAGTTCACCTCATCCATGAACTGCTCCTGTGAGATTCTCCATGCAGCCGAGAACGACGGGAATGTACCCCAGCGATGATCGGAATGCAGCCTGGATGTACCGTCCCTTCTCACAGTAGCATTAAAAATATAGCGATCACGGAATGTATAACCGATTCGCCCGAAAACCGCTTCAAACGCCCAGTCGGAGAAGGTGTTGGTATTTCTCATGGAAGTGGGGTCAACAGAACTCAGATACCGGATATCATTACTCGGAGTTCCGGTCCCGTCAGCCCAAAGTCTTTCATACGTCTGCTCTTCAACAGAGTATCCAAGTAGACCGGTCACATAGTGATCCATGCCAAAATTGTTCTCGTATTCCAGTAAAAAGTCTGTTTGCCAGAAGAGCGTTTCACGGTTGTCTTTGGCAACTCGGTTGATAGAGCTTCCTTCCCACCCGAGATCGCTTGGTACCCCCTGTCCGAACTGACTTCTGTAATCATTGGTCCACTCCACATTCCCTCTGGCAGTGAACTCAAGACCTTCAAGCAGGTTTATTGCCAGATAAAGATTCCCGAGTACACCTCTTTGAATGCGGTCACTTACATCATTAGCCTGCCAAAGAGGATTGGCATGCATATGCTCGAGCGGCACATTTCGAATTCTTCCCCAGCTCCCATCATCCTCATAAATTCGGGTTAATGGCACTTTTTGAAGTGCACCCACATATTGATGAGTGGCATTATTGGTCTTCCCGGAAAAGAGGTTGAGAGAATTCCCAAACCGGATGCGATCGCCTACCACGTGATCGGTATTCAGGCGAAGGTTGGTGCGATGATAATCTGTATTGATGACCATACCCTGGTGATCGATATGCGATGCAGCTACATAATAGTTGGAATTTTCAGAGCCACCTGCCACCGACAGGTCTACATTGGAGAGGTATCCATGCTCCATCACGGCACCAAGCCAGTCGCTATCTACTCCCTGATACGCGGCCAGGTCGGATTCATCCCAGGGTATGCTGATCCCACTGTTCTGGTGTGCCTCAGTATAGATTTCCACGAACTGATCAGCATTCAGGAGGTTGAGTCTCAAATTGCTTTCATGCTGAATACCCGTGTAGGCATGGAAATTAATTGTCGGGGTTGTATCACGGCTTCCTCGTTTTGTATTGATTACAATCACACCATTGGCAGCCCGGGATCCGTAAATCGCAACGGCGGAGGCATCTTTCAAGACCGAAACTGATTCGATATCCTGATTGCTTAAGTTGTCGATATTGGATGTGATGTTTCCGTCCACAACAAAAATTGGTGAGTTGGAACCACTAATTGACTGCTCACCCCGGACCCGGATACTGGCACTTGCACCAGGGGAACCTGAATTTGGAGTGATACGTAAACCTGGAGCCCTTCCCTGAAGTGACATTAATGGGTTTGTTGCCGGTACCCTCTCAAAATCAGTGGTATTTACTTGTGTAACGGCTCCGGTTAAATCGACCCTGCGCACAGTTCCATATCCCACAACAACAACCTCATCGAGCTGGCTCAAATCCTGGTCAAGCTCAACGTTGATTTCAGCCTGGTCTCCAACAGTTACT
>SKRC01000118.1 GCA_007118695.1 Balneolaceae bacterium
AACCGGTGATCCTCACCAACCGCGTTATGGAGAATTTTGAGAGCTTCTTCCAGCATGGGCATCGCCTCTTCGCTGCGCCCGTCTTCGATAAGAGCAGTGGACAGGTAACCGAGGGCAAATCCCACGTAGAGGTGCTCAGGGCCGAGCTGCCTGAGATTATTGTCCAGAATTTTTTGGTATTGATTGGCGGCTTCTTCGTAGCGGGCAAGTTCAAGGTATATTTGTGAGAGATTGCTAAGTACGGTGGTAATCCGGGGGTGGTCGTCTCCGTAGAGATTCCGTTGTTGCTTGAGAGATTGCATGTAAACGTGTTCAGATTCGTCGTACCTGCCCGTCACACGAAGAACGGCAGCCAGGTGATTCATCGCAGTTGCAATGAGCGGATGAGGAGATTCAAGTACCCGTTCGGCTACTATCAGGGACCTTCGGAGTAATTCTTCGGCTTCATCCCATTTCCCCATCTGGTGGAGTAGCCAGCCCAGGTCATTAAGGTTTGCCAAAACAGCCTCGGAGTTTTCGCCAAAAAGCCGTTCCCGCATGGCCAGTGCTTCACGGTACAAGTTTTCTGCCTCCCCGAAATCCCCCCTGATTTCCAGCGTACGTGCAAGTCGAACCATATTATTGGCTATTGCCGGGTCGTCATCATGAATGAAACGTTTCCGCATCGTAAGGGCTTGCCTGAGCAAAGTTTCTGCCCTCTCCAATTCGCCATTCCAGTGGGCAGTCTCACCCAGCATGGCCGCAACCTCAGCTATGTCAGGATGTTCTTCACTCCGAAGTTCACGGGTTTTATTCAAGGCCTGTTCCAGTAGTCTGGTTGACAGATTAAAATCCCCGAGTGCCTGCTGAATCCGTCCCAAAACCTTAAGCATTTCAACATGCACTTCCGGCTGGGACTCAAGATCTTCACCAAGGCGGTCGATACCTCTCTGAACAATTTTCTGTGCTGTGAGTACTTCACCCTGTGTTTGAGCGGGATCGGCCGATTCGAATAGTCCAACAAGGTATTCCTGTGCCGCCTGTGCCTTCGCCGCCTCAATCCGGGCCATATCCCGTTCCTGTTCTGCCACATGAGCTTGCCAGAGGGCAACCCCGAGTCCAGACAGAATCGAAACAATAGCCACAGCGACTGTTGCCACAACCCATTTATTTCGGTGCATAAATTTATGTACACGGTACCGGATTGTTGGAGCCCTGGATGTAACCGGCTGGCCATTCAGATAGTTTCCCAAATCGTCGACAAGCCCCAGCACCGATTGATATCGCTGTTCTGTTTCTTTTCTCAGTGCCTTCAGTACAATGTGATCCAAATCACCTGATAACATTCGTTTGAGATCTGACACACTTTTTTTGCGTAAGGCAGCGGAGGCTTCAGCATCAAATGTTTTTTCACTCACTCCGTGTCCGGCTGGTAGTGAGTCGCCCCGGACAGCATGGCTTGGTTTTGCGGGATCTGTTTCACAAACGATCCGCTCCACTTCTGACATGGATGACGATTCTACCCGGTAGGGGTGCCGGCCTGTCAGCAGCAGGTAAAGCAACACACCCAGCGAATAGATATCTGAGGCTGTGTTGACCACTTCCCCACGTACCTGCTCAGGTGCCGCAAATTCCGGTGTCATTACCTTTACACCTTCCCGTGTGTGAAAATCGGTTAATTCCATCCGGTCGGGTTCAAGCAACTTGGCAATCCCGAAATCCACCAGCTTAACCTCTCTTCGCGCTGTAACCAGTACGTGAGCCGGCTTGAGATCGCGATGGATAATCAGATTCTGATGGGCATGCTGCACGGCTTCACAAACAGTGATAAACAGTTTTAACCTTTCTTCTACAGTGAGTTGATGCCTATCGCAATACTCATGGATTGGCTCGCCCTGAATGTATTCCATGGCAAACCAGGGACGTCCGTCGTCGTGAACTCCGCCGTCGTACAGGCGGGCGATATTTGGATGTTTAAGAGCTGCTAAAATTTGGCCTTCGTGGTGGAAGCGCCGCAACACATCCTGGGTGTCCATACCTCGCCGTACAAGTTTCACGGCTACCTGCACCCCGTATTGATCGTCAATTTTCCGGGCTAAATACACCGTACCCATTCCTCCGCGTCCAATCTCTTTAATAATTTCATAGGGACCAATCATGGATCCGGGGCCTTGGGTGGAGGATGGCTCGACTTCAATTTGTTCCATCAATTCCGGGATGAGGGGGGCGGCGATGGAACCGACAGACTCGTCAAGAATTCCGCCGGACTCCTCATGTAGTTCGAGCAGTTTTTCCACGTGATTGCGGAGTTCGGTATCGGTCCCACAGGCCTCCAGTATAAATGATGTTCGATATTCCGGGGGCTGTTCGAGAGCCTGGCCGAACAACGTATCAATTTGCTGCCAGCGATAATGGGTCAGATCTTTCATGCCTGTTTGGGAGATCCTGAATAGATCAAATTTTGCCTGTGTATTCGTCGGTTTGATGATGCCTCTTGTTTATTACATCGTAAACCGGAAAGCAAAGCGGCCAGTTTATTCTTTTGATACCGAAACCAATAACCCTTCGTGAAACTTCGAGCTCGCGTGTCCTTTTGGCAATCCCTGATGTGACTTTAATGATGCCTACATGATTTCAAAAAGCACCGGTACCCATACCTCCATGGCCGATCTCTTTGAGTATTTTCTGAGGGTCGGCAATTGCCTCTGACTTATCAAATTTATTTACGGTTACATTTTGTGGGGAATGTGGAGCAGGGTGGCTCCTACGGAGCCCGGGGTCCTGGCGTTCTGCATCATCTATAAACAGGTGCTCCTGACAGAGCAATTTGAGAGTCCAACACGTTAATTTGATGGGTTATTCTTGTCAGTCACTT
>SKRC01000144.1 GCA_007118695.1 Balneolaceae bacterium
CATCACTTTACTTCCATCGCCGGGGCCGCTCCCATTGTCGGCCCGGCCATCGCCGTCTACTGGGGCTGGGTACCCGCGATGCTCTGGGTTGTATTCGGCACCATCTTTGCCGCCGGTGTACACGATTTCAGTACGTTGGCAATCTCCATCCGCAACAAGGGGCAGTCGATCGGTACACTCGCCCATAAATTGGTTGGCCAGCGCGCCAAAATACTGTTCCTTTTTATCATCCTGATCCTGGTGCTGATGGTGAACGCCGTTTTCGCCTGGGTGATCTCCAATCTTTTCATCAGCTTCCCGGCAAGCGTCTTATCCATTTTTATCCAGATTCCCCTGGCAGTCTGGCTGGGCTATCACGTTTACCGGAGATCGGGCAACATGCTGGTGCCATCGCTTGTCATTCTGTTTTTGATGTATTTTGCCGCCATCATTGCCAGTTATGTACCGGCTCTTCAAATCGATTTTGTCCGGTACTTTGGCGGGGAGGAAGCCACCTATATGTTCGGATTAAGCGGCATTGAGATGTCATTTTTCCTCTGGATCGTGATCCTGATGACCTATGTCTACATCGCATCCACCCTGCCGGTCTGGACCCTGCTTCAGCCCCGCGATTTTATCAACTCACACCAGCTTTTGCTTGGCCTGCTGATCCTCTACCTTGGGCTGTTCGTCACAAATCCTGAAATCACCGCACCGACCACCAACCCCGGGGCCGATGATGTGAGCTGGTTCCCGCTGCTCTTCATCACCATTGCCTGCGGGGCGATCTCAGGCTTCCACGGGCTAGTCTCCTCCGGCACCACCGCCAAACAGCTCAACAAAGAAACCGATGCCCGTTTTATCGGCTACCTGGGAGCCGTCGGGGAAGGAACGCTTGCACTGATCACCATCGTAGCCGTTGTCACCTACTTTAATACAACCGGTGAATTTCTCGAGCATTACCACTCGTTTGATGAGGCAGGGGCAGCCGGGCTGAATATCTTTGTGGAAGGTGCAGCGCAGCTTGCCACCGGGTTGCTGATCCCGCTTGAAGTTGCACAAACCATCATCGCCGTCATAGTCATCAGTTTTGCGGCCACAACCCTCGATACGTCGGTCCGGTTAATGCGCTATATTATCAATGAACTGGGTGTTGAATACAGAATCGGACCGCTGACCAAACTCCATTTTTCCACATTTTTGGCCGTTGGCGCCAGCGCTGCTCTGGTTTTGATCCCGGAAGGCCCGCGCGGGCTCGGATCCGGCGGCTATTTACTCTGGCCCCTGTTCGGAACCTCCAACCAGCTGCTGGCAGCCATAAGCCTGCTGATCGTCACCATCTGGCTTAAACGTAAAGGCAGAAGCATCATCTACACCCTGGTTCCCATGATTTTTGTGCTGTTTATGACCCTTTGGGCGATGACCGAACAGGTATTCTTTGACTGGTCCGGCTGGGGGGACACCGATGGCAATATGCTGCTCTTTGTGTTCGGGTCCATCATCCTCGGCTTTGCCCTGTGGATTATCCTGGAAGCCATACACCTGATGCGCCGTTTCGATAAAGATAAAGATTATTGAAAAACTCTGAGTATGCGGAGGCATCGGGTAAGGCACGATTTACAGCACCATCATAAATAATTTTGGCAGGAATGCGGGCTACCGTCGGCCGCGCCAGCGCTGATCCCCTATTGAATCCGGGTGCAGATGGCTGTCCAGCTTTTCCAACTGTTCGGGGTTAAGAATCCCCGACAGGTCCTCCCTGAGAGCTTCATATCGCTCTCTGACCAACTCCGTTTCACGGTTTCGCATTTCCCTTAACTCTGTACGAAGGCCCGACCGGTACTCCGACATATGCTCAAAAAACGGCACCTGCTGTTCACTGGTCAGTTCCAGCAGGTTGACCAGCCGTTCACGGGCCCGCTCTACCCGGGGCTGATCTTGTTCTCCCCGGCCGCCGCGCTGCCAGCGCTCTGCCTGCTCCACCTGCTCCGGGCGCTCTTCCACGTAGTCACCGGATGATGGCGATATGGTATTATTGAAAAGAAAGCCGGAGGCAAACCCGACTATGAAAATTGCTGCAAATGCCAGTAATGCTTTTGTTTTCGTATTCATGATTTAATCCTTGTCATTGTTCAATCAGTTCATCCAGATAGAGCACATACGCATCGGCATAGCTCTCTTCATAGGGGTAGAGGAGTTCCTGCACCGTCATATCTTCCTGCCCGATGTTCATCTGCGGCAAAAGGAGGTAGGCAAGTGAGGTAAGCCCGAAAATGAGCAGAGCGGCTACCAGTGCATATTTTTTGAACCATGTGATGGCAATTTCTTCGAATGATCCGGCCTGTTCCCACTCCTGTTCCATCTGCTGCCGGATGCGGTGCACATGCAGATCATTGCGGAACCCCTCCGGGCCCGCCCCGTAGGCTTTCGATAGAGGTGGCAACCCCATTATATCCCGGTAATCCCGGAACAGATCGGGGAAATGCACCAGGTCCTCCTCCAGTTTTTTGATATCCCGGGCGCTTAGTAGTCCATCGGCTGCATCATTGATGCAGCGTTCCAGCTCTTCCCGCCTTCCTTCGGATCCATTATGTACTTTATCTGTTTTCACGGTTCGTCTACTCCCATTTTTTTCAAATTTTCTGCCAACATTTTGCGGGCCCTGAACATCCGGTTTTTCAGCGTCTGTTCATTGATACCGGTCACGTCCGACATATCTACGTAACTCATTTCATCAATGGATTTCATCACAACAATACTTCGAAGAATCTCCGGCAACTGAGCAATCGCCTTCCTCAGAAGCAGCACTTCTTCGCGTTCGGAATCGCCAGTAAACCGGTCAGATGCCAATTCAAATTCATCGACCGGGATATGGCTGATCGTGTTTTTGGTTTTCTGTTTTCGAAATTCATCAATGCACAGGTTTCTGGCGATCGAGTAGAGCCATGTATACAGGGTTGATTCGCCCTTAAACCGATCCAGGTTTCTCCAGGCTTTCAAAAATGTCTCCTGCAGGATGTCTTCCGGATCGACCCGGCTCCCGCCCAGGTAGGCCGTCACGGCACGATTGAGTCGCGGATACAAAACCGCGATCTGCTTATTAAAACTTTCAATGCTAGTTCCCGCCATTGTTTTTTGATCATCCTGGTATTAGCCCCCAATTGCTGCCCGCCCCTTGCACGATACCATTGTATTATACATTCGTTTAATGAAGATGCCAGGTTAACGTGAACGGAAGGCCGATCGTCTGAACTGCGCATATTGCCGCGGGGTCCGCGGGGAGATCAACCGCTGAAGCTTTTCAAATTCAGCTGCACTTAAAATCTCCCTCATTTCCCTGTGGCCTTCACGCATGCTTTGGAATGCTTCCTGCATCCTTTCACGATCCATCTCACCGGGGTTTTCAATTCGGAGAATGCCCAGTGCGGTGCGTGCCTCACTTTGCCAGTCCAAAATCTCTTTTACGCGGGTTGCACTGTCACCTTCAATTCCGGCGCGGCCGATCAATTTTTCATTGCGAAGTGCTCGATATTCATGCATCATCTCCGCACGGGCAGCCAGCTTGGATTTCAAGGTTTCGGCCTGTTCGTCGGTCAAAACTTCATACACGTTTTGCAAAATTCCAACCCGCAGGGCTTCGGAGGAGTGGCTGCGATCACCTCTCTCACCCCGGTAGTCTCTTGGCCGGCGTTCACTCCAGGCGCCCCGCTCTTCCCTGTCGCCCCGCTCATTCCTACCAATGCGCTCTTCTCCTTCATCTGTTTCCCGCTCACGATGTTCACGGCGTTGCGGCCGTTCCCCGCGTTCACGTTCCAAATGACGCTGACTTCTCAATGCCGGACGCTGTCTCCTGTCCGGGCGCACTCGCTGGCGCTGCATCTGATCAATACTTAAATTGATTAATTCCGATTTCTGATCGTCGGTAAGATTGAGCTGATCACCGTACTGAATCATTATCTGTTGTATGCCGGGGATGTCCGTATCCCAGCTCTGTGCCGGTTGAGCCGGCAAATGGGCCGGCGCCAACATAATCGATGCGAGTAAAATAATCCATAGATGTTTCATCATAACTCCTGTTTGATAAATGATTTAAACCTGCCTGCTTCTCCCGATACACGTGTCGGTGAAATACCTGACGGCATGGGCTATCTGTTCAATTAGACGCAAGAGGCGGCAATCGGTTTGATAAGAATTCCTGTAAACTTTGTTTTGCTTTTGCTGGCCGGGATTTTGATAGGTCATACCGGAATCAAGACAATTTCTATCTTTTATATAATTTTAACATTTTTATTAATTAGAAATTTTTAATATTTAGCGTTGTTTAAAATTAAACTTTGCAGGTATATGATAGAGATCTTCGGGTACATAACGATCATCGATAACAATCAACCATTACGTTGAGCCCCTCTAACTTGAAAAACAGTAGCAAGGATTACTTAATACAGACATCTGCCCGATACTTGGATTGCACAACATCACGAGCAGATAACGAAATCATCTAATACAGACATTTTTAAAACGAATAAAAAGCTCATCTACTTCGAGAGCAATTCACGTTAATCAATTCGATGGCTTCCGGACACTGCTGAATGACTGAAATGGATCTTCAACTATTTAAAAACTCCTTTGAAAAGGCTCCAATGGCCTTTTACATCCTCCGCCTTGAAAATCCGGAGGACCCGGGGTCTCTCCGACAGCTTCATGTAAACGATGCGGCCAACGCGGTGACCCGTATCAATCTGAAGAAGAACAATGGCAAACTTTGGAAAGAGGCCTACCCGGAATTAGCCGGATCGGAACTGGCAACACTATTTGCCCGGGTGGCTGTTACAGGTGAACCTGCCGATTATGCCGTGGAATACGGCGACTCGCAGTTTCCCGACACCTGCTGGACAGGGTCCGCCTGGTGCATAGACGAGCATACGGTTGCAATCAGCTTTACCGACGGCACGAACAAAATGGAGGTGAAACGAACAAAGAACCGGGAATACGCAGCCATTGAAAAACGGGCTACCAAAAACAAACATGATTTGGAGACTGTCAGTGAAGAACTGATGGCCTTTACCTATTCCGTGTCCCACGATTTAAGGGCCCCGCTGAGACGGCTCGACGGGTTCAGCCAGGAGCTGCTTAACGAATATAGCGACAGGCTGGATGAGACGGGCAGACACTATTTGCAGCGTATTCGAAATTCGGCTCAGAATATGGGTAACCTAATCGACGACCTGCTGAAACTCTCCCGGATATCCCGAAAACAAATTACACGTGAAATGGTGGATCTCGGGATGATAAGCCTTGAAATCATTAATGAATTGAAAGAGCTGGAACCCGATCGGAATGTAACATTTAAAAATATAGAACCTCTGCAGGCTCATGCTGACAAGGGACTGGCCAGGGTTTTGCTCTTGAATTTGCTCTCCAACGCCTGGAAGTTTTCATCCTGCCGGCAGACGGCTGACATTGAATTCGGATCAACCCAATTGAATGGGGACCGGGTCTTCTACGTGAAGGATAATGGAACAGGATTCGACATGAAGTATGCCGACAAACTTTTCAGAGCCTTTCAGCGGCTGCACAGTGAAAAAGAGTATGAGGGATCGGGTATTGGCCTGGCTACCGTCAGTCGCATCATCAATCTGCATAATGGAAAAGTGTGGGCCGAAAGCAAGCCCGGTACCGGATCCACCTTTTATTTTTCCTTTAATCTTAATTGAAATAAATCGAAATGGAAATAAAAACCAATTATATCCTGCTGGTGGAAGACAACCCCGATGATGTGGAGCTGACGAAACTGGCTTTTAAAAAAAACAATTTTGCCAATAAAATCATCAATGTGGAAGATGGGGAAGAGGCCCTGGAGTTCCTGTTTGGAGACCATCCGGACGGGGTGAAAACAAATGGTTATCCCGTGATCATTTTGCTCGACCTGAAGCTGCCAAAAGTGGATGGCCATCAAGTCCTCAAAAAGATCAAGAGCAACAAAACATCCAAGCTGATACCTGTTGTAATCATGACCTCTTCCAAAGAAGAAGAGGATATCATCAACGGTTACAACCTGGGCGCCAATAGTTATGTGCGAAAACCGGTCGATTACAAAGAGTTTGTTGAGGTGGTCAACAATGTTGGGATCTACTGGCTGGCAATCAATCAACCCTTTGTTAAATAGAAAAATGAATAATCGACGTGTTCTGATTATTGAGGACGATCAGGATGATGCTGAGTTTATTATCCTTGAACTTAATAAGCTCAAGACAGAATTTGACGTTCAGGTGATTGAAACGGAAGAGCAGCTGCACGAAGCCTTTGAGAAAAACCGGCCTGACATTGTAGTTTCCGATTATAATATCCCTTCTTTCAACGGATTGGAAGCATTTGAAATCGTAAAAGAATATGATCCGGATCTGCCGTTTATACTCTGCTCAGGATATATCGGCGAAGAAGAAGCAGTGAATGCAATTAAACTGGGAGTTGCAGATTATGTCTTAAAGGATAGATTGATCAGGCTCGGCCCATCGGTTCAAAGAGAACTCACCAATGCTGACATAAAAAAGCAGCAAAAGAAGGATGAATTGCGATATCAACGGCTGATCCGGGATCTGCCGGGAGCTATTTATACCTGTGATGCTCAGGGACGGGTCATACACTTTAATAAAGCAGCTGCCAGACTCTGGGGCAGAGAGCCGGAAGTGGGTAAAGATTTATGGTGTGGTTCCTGGAAAATTTACCAGGTGGACGGATCCCCCCTGCCATTGGATTCATGCCCGATGGCTCTCGCCATGAAAGAGGGCAAACCGATTTCGGGTGCTGAAATCATGATCGAACAACCCAATGGGGAAATCAGATATGTGTTGGCCTACCCGACACCTGAAACCAATCCGGCTGGCCAGACAACCGGGGCGGTAAATATGCTCATTGATGTAACGGATCAAAAACTGGCCGAACAGGAAAAAGTTGTTGTACTCAGAAATTTAAAGGAACGCATCAAGGAGCAATCCTGCCTGTATAAAATCACAAAACTGAATGAACAAAATCTGTCCATTGAAGAGTTGCTTGACAAAGCAGTTCAGATCATTCCCAAAGGATTTCAGCGGCCGGACTATATAGCTGCCCGAATCGTATTTAACGAACATTCCTGTCAAACGCCAAAGTATCAGGATACCAACCGGGCCCTGACCGTTCAATATGAAAGCCGAAAGGGATCTCAATTACAGATTTCCATAGCCTCTCTTGAACAAAATATGCCGGCAGATGAAAACCCGATCCTGAAGGAAGAGAGCCAACTGCTCAATTCCATTGCCACGAATCTATTGCTGATCATAGATCAAAAACAACGTGAAATTGAACAGGAAGCCCTTCACAGGCATAACGAATTGTTGCTGGAATCAACAGCGGAAGGATTGTACGGGATCGATGTCGATGGTAATTGTACATTTATCAACAAAGCTGCAACTCAAATGTTAGGCTATGAGCGGGAGGAGTGTTTGGGCAAGAATATGCACCAGCTTATCCACTATAAAAAAAGCAATGGAGAGATTTATCCTGAAGCCGAGTGTCCCATCTTTATTTCAAAAAATGCGTTTACCGGGTATCAAATTGATACAGAGCTATTCTGGAAGTCTGACGGATCCGGTTTTGAAGTTGAATATTCCTCTTTGCCAATCATTGACGAAGGTGTAATAAAAGGAGCAGTAATAACCTTCAAGGACATCTCCAATCGCAAACAGATCGAAGAGAGATTGAAATTCCAGGCTCATTTACTTAATGAAATCGGGGAAGCCATCATGGCTACGGATCTTGATGGAAACATCACTTACTGGAACCGGACAGCTGAAAAACTGTATGGCTGGACTTCCGAAGAGGTAACAGGCCGTAATGTTTTGGATATCACACCGAGCAGTATGTCCAAACAACAGGCCGATGAAATTATGGCGGTGCTGAAGAGGGGCAAGAATTGGTCCGGTGAATTTATGGTTCAGCGCAAAGACGGCAGCACTTTCCCGGCGCTGGTGACAGATTCATCTGTATTAAATGGAAATGGAGAACTGGCCGGAATCATTGGGATTTCCAAAGACATTACCAAACAAAAACAGAACGAAGAGGTTATTTCAAATTCGCTGAAGGAAAAAGAAATCCTTCTTGCAGAAATTCATCACCGCGTAAAAAACAACCTGGCGGTCGTATCAGCCATGTTAGAACTTCAGGCCGGTGCTGAAGAGAATGCATCGATTGCCGGCAGGTTACTCGATAGTGTAACGCGCATCAGAACCATTGCAAATATTCATGAACATTTATATCAGTCGAAAACCTTTTCAAAACTCGATTTTGCCGAGAATCTCCGGCAGTTGGCAACTAATATTGTCGATACACTGCATATCCATACAGACGTAAAACTTAAATTCACCTGCGACCCGGTTCAGTTGAATATTAACCAGGCAATTCCCTGTTCATTAATCGTCAATGAGGTCATCACCAACATTCTGAAGCATGCTTTCCCCGGGAAAAAGTGTGGATTGATTCACATTTCACTTGATGAGAAGGCTGATAAATTGAAGTTAACGGTCAAAGATGACGGGAACCGTTTTAACGGTAATCTGAAAGATCTTCAGAGCGACTCGCTTGGCCTTCAAATCATCGAAGTCCTCTCCCAGCAGCTGAAAGCAAACTACAACTTCAGTGCTACTGCGAAATTTAATTTTTTTGCCATTGAATTTGTAAAAGCCGATGTAAAAGGCAGCGGGAGCAACTTAATTCAGTAATCAGTGTGTCAGTGTATTAGTGTGTCAGGGCTACAGTGTGTCAGTTGGTAATGATCAGTTGGCAGTTGGCAGTGGGCAGTTGCAGCCTGTCCCAGCTTGGAACGACAAGTCGCCCCCAAAACTAAAATCTGTCGGGGTGGCAGTGGCCAGGTTCAAGGTTCCAGGGGTAAGCGGAGTGGAGTCCCGAACTATCTCGGGGATGCTTTTTATCGGTAGAGCAGTCGGCAGTTGCCAGTGACAGGGAATACCCCTCAAAAGGTTGCGCTGAACGCGCAACCTTTCTCTCCCCTGGAGGAGAAAATTAAAGTGCGTTCAGCACTTTAATTTGTGGGGTGTTCTGTTACAAGTTACCAATTACAGGGATAGGGACAGGGAGCGGAGTGCCGGGTGCAAAAGAAAGCCCAAGAAACGGGGCTAAAGCTAAAGATTGCTGGCTGATCCTCTTTTATCTGATTCCGCCTTAAACGTGATGGTAAATGATGTACCGGCCCTGGTGTTCATGTCAACATCTGCTTCCAACTTTTTGCTGAGGATATTCACGATGGTGAACCCAAGCGTATTGGCCTCTTCAAAATCCAGTGTGTCCGGCAGGCCGATTCCATTATCCGACACAGTGAGAACAATTAGGTCATTTTCGGCTTTGATATCCACCCTGACCTCTCCGCCGGCGGCACTCCCGGGAAAGGCGTGCTTGTAGGCATTGGTGACGAGTTCATTGATAATCAACCCGCAGGGAATCGCCTGATTCACGTTGAGTTTCACCTCTCCGGCATTGGAGGTATATGAGACATGCCCGGTCCCGTTTGCCCAGCTTTTGGACACGGTTGATAAAATCTCTCGAACATACGTATCCAATGGTAAATTGGAAAAATCATTGGCCTGATACAGTTTCTCATGGATAATGCCGATGGATTTTATCCGCATCTGGCTCTTTTTAAACAGGACCCGGCACTCCTCGTTATCTATGTTATTATGTTCAAGCTCCAGGAAACCCATGATCAGGGCCAGGTTGTTATTGACCCGGTGAAGAACCTCGGCCAAAAGAAGCTCCTTTTCATGAACGGTTTTCTTCAGCTCCTCTTCGACCTCTTTTTGCCGAGTTATATCTTCGACGATTGCGAGCATATATTTCGAAGGGCGCGGTTTATTGTCGATAATGGCTTTGGATAATCTGCCGATCAGATGTGTCCCATCTTTTTTCAGGTATTTTTTTTCTGTCTTGTAGCTGGTTCTCGTCCCGTCGATCAGCTCCCGGTCCAAATCCCTGCCGGCTTCCAGGTCCCCGGGGTGAATAAAATCCTTAAACTCCATTTCAAGCAGTTCAGATTTACTGTAACCAAGCATGTTTGCCATCAGCTGATTTACCCTGAGCCATTTTTCATTCTGATTGTGATAGACAATCCCAACCGGGGCCTGTTCAATGATCGCCTCAAACTCTTTCTGCACTGCCTGTTTCTCTTCAATTACATTCCCCAGTTTGTTATTATTTATCAGTATCAGGAAATAGATAAACACTGAACTGACAGCCACAAACCCCCACCCCTTGTAAGTCTGCACAGCAGTGATTGTCTCGGGATCTTCAAAAATTTCAAAGACAATCTGATCGGAAAAACCGATCCATAAAAAACCGATCAGGAGATAAATCAAACCAATCGCCACCGGGCTTACATACAACAGTTTTTTTATGTAATCCATGCCAAATTGATGATTTTAGTTTTCAAAATTTGCAACCCAATGCATGAGTGATGTATAAACAAGAGTTTCAACTTCCGACTTGTTACAGGTATCCGGTATAAATTAGAAACTCTTAATAAACCAGGGAGCTGTGTTACGCGCATTTTCTCAACTACTCCCAGGGGCATAATATCTGTTTTGAGGCTGTACACCTTGAAATTTGCGGCCCTTGCTACCCCGGTGGAGGAATTTTACCCTGACATTGAAAAGTGCCAGGATTTCTGACTACGAATCAGGTTCTTCAACTTTGCGTCTTTCCGGCATGCCTGCCGGGATCGGCCTGAAGAGAAAAAGGCCTTACGATTTTTTGGGTATATTCCTCATAGATGTAAACCTGCC
>SKRC01000222.1 GCA_007118695.1 Balneolaceae bacterium
ATCACGATGTCATCTTCGGCGAGCCGGTCGATCCACCCGATCCATTTGTCATCCGGAAACACCTGGTTGTTCATAATTTCCATGGCCTGATACGATTTGTTCACCCGAAGCACAGCCGTGCAATTCACCCCCATACAAACGTGTTTGCCGGGCAAAACAATATATGCCGGGTTTGAACCCAACAGGAAAAAGACGTATTTTTTGAGTCTTGGATATTTTCAAGGCCGACGATCAAATTTCAATCGGGCAGCAATATTCCGGGTTCGTAAACATTGGATATTTGGAACTGGAAGCTTGTTTGAAGGTTGTCATTTGAGAATCACCCTTATGGGCACGTAACACAGTCCTGATAAGTATCGGGAAGCGGTCGGAAGTGTCGGACAGGACGGGAGTGATCCCGGGACCGTTTTTTTGCCGGTTTTTATTGATTTTATTACTGATGAAACCTTTATGCGCACGTAGCTCAGCTGGATAGAGCGTCTGACTACGGATCAGAAGGTCGGGGGTTCGAATCCTCCCGTGCGTACTCATTTCATTTCACTGTTTGCCTATAAAATGTGCATGTGTAAATGTGTCCATGTACTTCCATAAGACCCATTTACTTGCTCGCTTTGCGTTGCCAAAGCAGTGCTTTGGCGGGTTCGAATCCTCCCGTGCGTACATTATAGTTAGCGATCATCTCCTGTGTAGTTACTGTCGTATTTATCTGCTTTGGTCACTTCGTCAAACAGTTTGTCCAGGGTTTCACGGCGGGACTTGTCCCTTTGATCGGCATAGGCTTTCAGATCACGGAAATAAACCCTGCGGTGGCTGCCCACTTTGTGAAACGGGATTTTACCGTCTTCCAACAGATCCACCAGATGTTGACGGGATACGCCCAGGAAATTGGCAGCAGCCTGAGTCGTAAATGTTTCATCTTCCGGCATCATCACAATGGAGCGTCCCTGTTTCATCATTTGAATAACGTGCACGAGCAATTTAAAAATCGGCTCTGGCAATTCGATACGTTTCTCGTTGCTGTCCACCAATGCAGGCAGCTTCTTGCTCCGGAGCAAGGTTTCCATCGCCTCCATTTCAGATGGATTCAATTGTGATGAGTCGATACGGTGTTCCATAGTTTCTGATTATTTGCGGGTTGTACGTAAGGTAGTTAATAAACGCTATAAACGCTATAAACGCTATTAAAGTTTCCTGGTATTCTATTTAACCCAAAGAAGTCGTTAGACCTTTTTTGCCCTCCGGGCCGATATTGAAACACAAAGGTTTATGAGCATTAATTAAAATAAGAAACCCTGAATGTTTCAATAATCTCAGCATTGGCTCTTTCAGCCCATTTTCTGATCTCCCCTTTTTCGCCTATATCGTGAATGTGTATACGCTGATCTTCATCAATAAAAAATACAGCCACTTTTGAAGCTTGAATTAACTCTTTGATCTGGTTCTCCCCCATATTTCTGAACATTCCGGATTTGTCGTTCAGCCGATGTGCTTCATCAACAATCAAGGCATCAAACATATTGGGATCTGCACCCACAAATGACCCAGAACTTTTGAACAGATTGTCAATTCGTGTTTTTTTCATTTCACCGCTCAGCAGTGACGAATAAACCGTACGGGGCGCGGAATTTTTGGTAACATAACTCACAAATCTTTCTTTTTCGGTTAATTTCACAAGTAGATTTACAGCAACCACCGACTTTCCCGTTCCCGGCCCGCCTTCAATAATGATCACCTTTTTCCCAGAATAGTCATGATTCAAGACAGCATCCATCACATACTCGAACGCGACTTTCTGTTCATCAATCATGATAAATTCTTCATTTCCTTTAAGCATGGACGAGAGACTGTCCGCCAGCATTTTTGAGGGACGAATCCTTCCATTTTCTATCCTGTCGATGATATCTGACTCATCACCATATTTGACAAAGTCCTTGATGAATTCACGTAGTTTGACAAGATCCGGCCTCATGAATACCGGGGCTTTTTCCAGATGCTCCTTATAAAATGGATCATCCAAAGCCCCATTCGGAATATAATTATGCAGATAAGAGCAGGCTTTTAGTTCTATATCACCATCATATACCGCTTCATTAAAATCATTCAAAAGTGCCGCATACGACCAGGCCTGGTACGATGGGTGGCTCACTTCCCGGACACCACCTCCAATAAATGTCTGTACGATCCCATCCATATTTGTTCTTTGGGCACTTTCCCACTGTTTCAGTTCCACAATTACGGCATAATCTTTCTTCTGTTCGCTGCGACCGGTAATGATGAAATCGATTCTTTTCGATGTCTGAGGGATCTGCATTTCTATACTGATTCCCGAATCATCCGGTATTTCATCATCTCGAAGGACAGTGCTCATGTAATGCAGAGAATTTTGCCAGGCTCGTTTTTCCGCATTAGGCACTCTTCTATTGAGTTTCGCCCTATATTTGGCTGAGATGATTTCCTCTACGGTCCCGGTTTCCACATCTGTCGTAAAACTCTCCTTGGTGGATTGATAGACAATCATACGTCAAAATTCGTTGTATTTTTTTGCTGATCCCTTCGCTTTCTCTATCGGATATTTCTTTTCATTGACCTGTAATTTCCTGCTGGCAGCTTTTACCGGATCGATCTCAAATTTGGCCGAGAGTTGCAACAGATAGAGCAGCACATCAGCAATCTCACCTTCCAGTTTTTCCAGTTTTTCACTACTCAGATCATAACTCTCCTCCGATTCCATCCATTGAAAAATTTCGACAATTTCCGATGCTTCGACCGACAAAGCCATAGAAAGATTTTTTGGAGAATGAAACTGTCTCCAATC
>SKRC01000221.1 GCA_007118695.1 Balneolaceae bacterium
AACTCATGAATATGATATTTGTCGCTGGGCACTTGGAGTGGGTCATCCGAAACGCGTTTCATCAAATGGTGGCCGGTATCACTTCAACGACGACTGGGAATTCTACGATACTCAAAATGTGTCATTCGATTTTGCAGAAGGCAAAACCATAAACTGGGAAGGACGAAGTACAAACGGATTTGGGTTTTGGGGTAAAGGCCGTGGATCTGTTATCCATGGTACAGAAGGTACTATTATGATGGACAGAAACGGCTATAAAGCATTTAACCTGGATAATGAAGAGATAAAAAGTGTGGAGCGCAGTGTAGAGACCGATCTGCAAGACACCATTGGAGGCGGAGGCCTTACCGATTTTCATGCTTATAATTTTGCGATGGCTATTCGCCAGGGTGAGAAATTGAATTCTCCCATCGACGAGGGTCAGATTAGTGTACATGCTCTTCATCTGGGAAATATCGCACAGAAAACTGGCCGATCACTCAATATCAATCCTGGAAACGGACGTATAATCCGCGATTCTGAAGCGATGAGTATGTGGGAGCGCTCTTACGAACCTGGCTGGGAACCACGAATTTGAGATAGTTCCGGGTGTCAAAATTGTTAAACCTGTCAAAGCAGATGTTAAATCGGCTTGATAGGAATTGTTATGTCGGTAAAATAAACTGTTTCGGCTATCAGTAATCAGAAATTAATTTCTCAAGAATGAAAATTCCAACTAACTATAGATAACCGGAAACCTGTTACCTTTTTTCCCTGAACCAGAAAAAATTATCAAAATGAAAAATGTTCGTTTAGAGGATATAGCTAAACGGTTGAACCTGACCAAGGTGAGTGTTTCAAAAGCTTTAAGAGATCATAAAGATATCTCTTCAGAGACTCGTGAAAGAGTCAAAAAAATGGCTAAAAAGATGGGATACCATCCTAACCTGCAGGCCAGATCTCTTACTTCAAAAGTTTCCAATACCATCGGTATTATCGTGCCGAAAATTGCTCATATGTTTTTTGCATCCACCATTGAAGGAATTTACAAGACAGCGGAAGAACATGGATACAAGGTGCTCATGGGGGTTTCATTTGAAAATGAGAAACTTGAAATCGACCATGTCGAATCCATGATCAATATGAGGGTGGATGGCCTGGTCGTATCGGTCTCAGAACAGACCCGCAGTCCGGAAATATTCAGGATGGTTTCGGATATGGGCATCAACCTGGTGTTTTTTGACCGGGGATTTTCCGGGGCAGGATACAGTTATGTCAAGGTTGCTGACAGGGAAAGTGCAAAAAAAGGTGTAGAGCATATGATCGGACTCGGATACAAGAATATTGCCCATCTCTCCGGGTATCAAACCTCAGTTATCGGGAAAGAACGCAAAAACGGGTACTTCGAGGCACTTGAAGAAGCCGGCATCACGATGCCCGAGTCAGCAATTGTAGAAGGTGGATTTAGTGAAGAAGATGGTGAGGCAGGATTTAAAAAATTAATTAAAAATCACGGTATTCCGGAAGCTGTTTTTGCTGTCACCTACCCGGTTGGATTGGGTATCCTCAATCAGATGGATAAAATGCAGATTGATCCCTCTACAATCCCCATACTGGCATTTGGCGGCAGTGATTTTAACCGGTATTTGGCTACGCCGCTTATCTGTATTGAACAGCCGAACTATGAGCTCGGCAAGCGTGCGTTTGAACAGCTTAAAAAAGAGATGGAAGCCGACGATGGTGTAATTCCGGAGACGATAGAAATGCCGGCAAAAATATTCATCAAAAAATAATGTATTCACTTGTTATTCAATTATTATTGAGGCATGAACCTGCAATGTCCCCCGAGACACTGAATACATTCAAGACTGAACAAGTCTGACGATATTTGAATTTATTGACTGTAGAAATATCATTATGAAAATAAGTGTTTTAATCGCCGTTTTAATCTTTTCAGCCTGTACTGAAGTAAATAACGATCCTGTTTTACAGGTGACCCTGCCGCCGGGAGATCTCAATCTGAGCAACACCCCGGTCTATATCGATATTGAAGACAGTTCTTTTGGAGAGATCAGTGTTCTGTGTGCATCTACTGAGAATGCTGTGACTCCGGCACAGTTGGAAAATCTATCAGAGACAATGTACAGAATCTGGTGGTCAGCCAGCAAATCTGCATCAGACAGTGTTACCTATTCATTCAGGAGAGGAGACGACTGTTATGATCAGGTTTTGAGATGGGAACCGGCCGGCGATCACTCGAGCCTGTTACGCCTGGGAGATCAGCCGGTTTTACAATACGAACATCCGGTGTATAATCCCAATGATGTAGAACAAACCAAAAAGCCATTTCATCACCTGTATGATCCGGCCGGAGATAAGCTCATCACCAAAGGGCCAGGAGGATTGTATTCACACCACAGAGGTATATTTTTCGGTTATAACCACATCTACATCAACGACACACGTGTAGATATTTGGCATGCAAGAAATGGCGAAAGAAGTGAGCATGTAGAGGTAGTAAACGAAATATCCGGGCCGGTAGTGGGAGGCCACATTGTGAAGATTTATTGGAAAGATCGCGATGGTGAGGAATTTTTGGAAGAGAAGAGGGATATCCGGGCGTTCAGACAGTCTGAAGATATCACCATTGTCGATTTTTCATCGACACTTTCAGCCGTTGGAGGCCCTGTCATGCTCGATGGTGACCGCCATCATGCAGGGGTTCAATTCAGGGCGGCACAGTATGTAGCCGACAATGCAGATCAGACACGTTTCATCAGGCCGCAAAACCTGGCACATCTCGATTCCCGCCAAGAGATTGAAGGGGATGACATGATGGATCTGCCCTGGAATGCAATGTACTTTCAAATTGAAGACCGCTCCTATACCGTTGCTTATTTAAGCCATCCCGATAACCCGGCAGATGCAGAGATGTCGGAAAGGCTCTATGGCCGGTTCGGGGAATTTTTCAGATACGAAGTAACACCGGGTAACCCGCTGCAAGTGCATTACCGTTTTATCGTTAAGTCTGGCAGTTTGACACCGGAAGAGATAGAGAGTCAGTATCGATGGTATAAAGACAAGCCGGCTGTTGAATTAAAATAAAATTCCCTGACGGCACAATCAAACAGTGGCTTCGGCACGCACCAGGCGGGGAGCTTTGTATTTCAGGTATTCAAAAGCCCCGAACAGGGTGGCGCAGTAGACGATATCGCCGGCCAGGGTGTTGTGGAAAAAGGGAATCGCGGCCGTGTAGCAGGCGGCGAGCCCGCCCAGGTTGAGCGGATACATCGGGCTGGTCAGCCAGACCCCGAAATTGGAGACGATAAAGAAGATGACCGATGCACCTACTGCCGATCCAAGTACCCGTGGAAGGGTAATTTTTTGCAAAAATTTCATGCCCAGCAGTGCAATCAGGATCAGGCTGCCATAGATCCATATCATGCCGGAATTAAACAGGGTGAACCCCTCGAAAAAAGCGGTATAGATAAAATTGTTGAGAATCAGGTCGCTGATCCACATGGCTATCAGCGGAATGAGGATCGCCCATTTTTTGTCGGTAAAATAGGCTGCACCGAACAAGGCGATGGCACCCAGCGGTGTGAAATTGTAGGGATGCGGCAAAATTCTTGAGAGAACAGCCAGTACGATAAAACCGGTAATGATTAAAAAGCGCTTGTTTTTCATAACTCCGTTTTTGTTCATAAATGTGTATCTGATGGTCAGGCTGGATTATTTTTTGCGCTTTAAAATAATGAATGTATCCGGTGTTTGCATAACTGTTTTTTTACAGTGAACAGTGAACAGTGAACAGTAAACAGTAATCAGTGGACAGTTATCAGTATACAGTGAGCTGAACAGTGTGCAGTGGCAGTGTACAGGGAACAGGGTGCAGATAAGTGAAATGTTCAACTTTAGCGATCAAGGTGAAATTTCGACTTTCAGTCTTTTACTTGAGATACAGGATACAGGATACAGGATACAGGATGCATTCTGTCTTGCATCTCGTATCTCGTAAATAAGCATTCAAACAGACATTCGGAATCAAATCTTTATTACACTCCAGAACTACGAAACAGCATCTTGAATCCCCAGGAACGGGGGGCCAAGGTGCTGGGCGGGGGGCATGGCAAGGGGAATGTGGGGATGCAGAGATGGAGGGATGGAGGGAAATGTTCGGCCTGTATTTACATATTCTAAAATTCACTTATTAATTAATTTGAATTGCTCACCCATGGGGTGTCTTTCAGATGAAACCGCCAGGGGCGCAGGGCGTGGTCGCCGGCGTAATCGACGCCGAACCGGGGGAAGCGATAATGCCGGCAGTATCTACGCTTTGGCAACGGATCTTCGATCCGGAAGCGGTTGCCCGGCAGACCGGCCTCGTCATGTTTATTGTTGGCTCACCCATGGGGTGTCTTTCAGGTAAAACCGCCAGGGGCGCAGGGCGTGGTTGCCGGCATAATCGACGCCGATTCGGGGAGAGGCGATAATGTCGGCGGCTGCAACGCTGTGGCCGCGATCTTCGATCCAGATTCGCTCGCCCAGCAGGTTGACGCCGTCATCCCCGGTTGTAATGCCGAGTGCCTGCGTGAGTTTGCCGGGCCCGTTGCTGACTACCGGAGTCAGCGCATCCCGGCTGCGCCGCTCAAGCATCAGGGAGTGGCCCTCCACCGGCCGTACGGAGCGGATCAGAACCGCATCAGCCAAGCCTTCCCGGTTGGTAACGACATTGAAAAGATGATGGATCCCGTAACAGAGATAGACATAGGCCCGCCCGCCCGGTCCATACATGGTTTCGGTCCGGGCCGTCCGCAGCCCGTCGTTGGCATGACAGGCTTTGTCGTTACGTCCGCAATAGGCCTCGGTTTCGGTAATCACCCCGGCACTGGTCTGACCACGGATATTAGTGCAGAGCACTTTCCCGAGCAGCCGGCGGCTGACGGCAACGACATCATCAAGTTCATAGAACTGTTGCGGGAGTATCTTACCTTGAGAATGCATCAGGAAATGGCGGTATAGGGATTTTTTTCAATTGCGGGTTGATCGGCCATGTAAATCTCGCGGTAGGCACGAGCGATAATGGCTCCAATGATAAACAGAATACCGGAATAGAACACCCAGAGTCCTAACATGATCAGGGCCGTATATCCCTGGTAGAGGTGCTGATATGCCGTGAAGGCATACTCCAGGTAGAGGCTTAAACCCAGGCGGGCAACTTCAAAAAGCAACGTGTAGACAGTAGCGCCGATCAGGGCTACTCGCTTCTCCAGCCGTTTCTCACTGATGTAACGGTAGATGATATAGAACAGAAGAAATGTGAAAATAACCGGAATAACCGTGATAAAGAGTTCATGAAACCACCCCAGCTCAATCACATAATCGGTGTAGGGAATGACAAACTCATCGATTGCAATCAGGGATACGATGTATATCGACATACTGAAAAAGATGAAAACACCGCCTACAACACCAAAAGTGAAAAAATTGTAGATAAATTCGATCACCGGGTGCTTGCGCTCTTCGATATCGAACACCTCAAACAGTACATGCTTGAGCGTGTGAAAAAGGCCTTGGGCAAAAACAAAAAGGATCGCAAGACCGACAATACCGAAGATCCGCCGCCCGCTCACCAGGGGCATGATGAGACTCTCCAGGGTTACCGCTCCCTCGATAACATCCCCCTGTTGGGTTTCGAATGTAAAACTCGGCAAGAGTTCACGGCCATAGCGCACCAGCTCATCAAAAGCTGCATCAACCGAGAGAATATAACCGAGGATGGAGATCAAAATGAGGGTAAATGGCACCGCACAGATGATCAGGTTAAAGGTGATGGCCGACGCATTAAAGAATAAATTTTTCTTCAATGCAAGCTCAAGAATCCTTTTCCAAAATTGCTTAAATTTTTCTTTGTCAAAAAAGTCCGGCATAACCCCAAAAATACGTCAACATTTTTCTAAACCCATAAATAGATTGTATACTTCAACTATAACAAAAAACTTTGTTGAATCAGTGCCGTTAAACACTCTTGTTTGATGCATGGTGTTAACGGGCAGTCAATGAAAGGATTTTCAGGGACAACCGGTATGATTTCTGTTGCCGGCAACATCTCTATTTATTGGTTTTTTTGATCTGAATCAATCGAAAAGAAAGATCCGGGACGATTATGTTACCAATTATTCATAATGGAGCATCACCTGTTGTCTCCCGGCCTTGTAACCTGTAAGCCGATAAAATTTAGCAATCTATCAGTAACTGATCTGAATGAGTTCAAGTAAACAGCAGACGCCGCTGATGCGTCAGTATTTTGACATTAAAGAGAAACACCCCGGCACAATCCTGCTCTTCCGGGTGGGGGATTTCTATGAGACGTTTGCCGACGATGCCGAACTGGTAAGCAGGGAACTGGGCATTACCCTCACCAAACGCAACAACGGCGGGGATATGACCCCCCTGGCCGGGTTCCCCTACCACGCCCTGGACAGCTATCTGCCGAAACTGGTGAAGCGCGGCTACAGGGTAGCCATTTGTGAACAAACCGAGGATCCGGAACAGGCCAAAAAGGCCGGGCGAAAAGTTGTCGGGCGGGAAGTGACCGAAATCACCACGCCGGGCGTCACCATGTCGGAAAAACTTCTCGATCACAAGAAAAATAACTATATCGCGGCCGTGCACTGGGCGAGCGGCATCGCAGGGGTGGCTTTTTCCGATATCTCGACCGGAGAATTCGGCCTCTGCCAGGTAGCGAGAGAGGAGCTGGAGTCGCTGCTGCAGGGGCTCTCGCCATCCGAGCTGCTGATTCGGAAAAAACTGAAGAACAATCACCCCGGGCCGGCCGGCAATTTTAACATCACCCATATCGAAGATTGGGTGTATGAGGGCGATTACGGCTACAAACAGCTGACCGATCATTTTGAGACCCACTCGTTGAAAGGATTCGGCGTTGAGCCGCTGACGGTTGCTCACGTGGCCGCAGGAGCACTGCTCTACTATATGCAGGAGACGCAGAAATCCTCTCTCGCTCACCTGCGCAAACTCTACGCATACGAAAATGCCGATTATATGGCGCTTGACGGCTCCACCAAGCGGAACCTGGAGCTGACGGCCAGCCTGCAGGAGGGCGGCACCGAAGGCACCCTGGTCTCGATTCTAGACCACACAAAGACGGCCATGGGCGGGCGTCTGCTGCGCAAATGGGTGATGCGGCCGCTGAAGCAGATCAAACAGATACGCGCTCGGCTGGATGCCGTGGATATGCTTTATCAGCACCATGAGGAGCGTGAACGCCTGCGTGAGGAGCTGAAAGAGGTGGGCGACCTGGAGAGGTTGATATCGCGAATCAGTGTAGGGCGAACCAATGCGCGCGATCTGCAGCAGCTGCAACGGTCGCTGGGGCAGATACCCCGCATCAAATCCTGTTTTTCGTCCCTGGATGACCCGATGCTTAAGGACATCTTTGGCCGCCTGACACTGCTGTTGGAGCTGCAGGAGCGGATCAGTGAGGCCATTGTGGATGAGCCACCGGCGGGAATCCGGGACGGGGGCATTTTCAGCGACGGATTTAACGCGAACCTGGATGAGCTGCGCGATATTGCCAGGAACGGAAAAGAGTATATTGCCCGGATCAAGAACAAGCTCTCGAAAGATTCCGGCATTCCGTCGCTCAAGATCGGCTACAACAAGGTGTTTGGCTATTACATCGAGGTAACCAACACCCACAAGGATAAGGTGCCGGATCATTTTATCCGCAAACAGACGCTGGTCAATTCCGAGCGGTATATCACTCCGGAGCTGAAGGAGGTGGAGGAGAAGGTGCTTTCGGCCGAAGACCGCAGCAAGACCCTGGAAGCGGAGCTGTTCGAAGAGCTTCGGATGTATGCGGCCGGGTTTGCCGGGCAGGTGCAGGAGATTGCCGCCGCAATCGCTGAGCTCGACTGTCTGCATGGGTTTGCCGAGGTGGCCTACCGGAACAACTACGCCAAGCCCGAAGTGAATGAGGCCGACAAGGTGCGGATCACTCGCGGGCGCCACCCGGTTGTGGAGCGCACCCTGCCGGCGGGCGAGCCGTTTATCCCGAATGATATCACCCTCGACAACGACGAGTACCAGATTTTGATCATCACCGGGCCCAATATGGCCGGAAAGAGCATCATACTGCGGCAGACCGGGCTGATTGTGCTGATGGCCCAGATCGGCTGTTTTGTGCCTGCCAAAGAGGCGGAGATCGGGCTGGTAGACAAGATTTTTACCCGGGTGGGAGCCTCCGATAACCTGGCTGCCGGCGAGAGTACCTTCCTGGTGGAGATGAATGAGGCGGCCAATATCCTCAATAATGCCACCCCGAGATCACTGATCCTGCTGGATGAGGTGGGCCGTGGAACCAGCACCTTCGACGGGCTTAGTATCGCCTGGTCGCTGGTCGAATACCTGCACAACAAGCCGGAAGTTGCCGCCAAAACCCTTTTTGCCACCCACTACCACGAGCTGAACGAACTGGAAAGCCTTTACGACCGGATCAAGAACTTCAATGTGCAGGTAAAAGAGCACGACAACAAGGTCATTTTCATGCGGAAACTGGTCAGGGGAGGCGCCGATCACAGCTACGGCATCCAGGTAGCCGATATGGCCGGGCTGCCTCAGACGGTGATCGACCGGGCCAAAGTAATTCTTGGCAACCTGGAAAAGCACAGCCTGGATGTGACCAACCGCAATGGCGGCGGTGAGGCCGCACCGGGAGGCGGATCCGGTGATGGTGATGATGGCAATGGCCGGATGGCCGAAGGGGCCCGGAAAAAAACGGCGGCGCGCAAGGCGGTCAAAGATGTTGACCGCCAGGGGCAGATTCCACAGATGTCGCTTTTTCAGACGGCCGTCGATCCAAACGTGGAAATCCTGATGGACAAGCTCGAGGCCGCCGATCCCAACCGGATGACCCCGATCGAAGCGCTGATGCTGCTCAGTGAGCTGAAAAGGCTCTCGGAGAAGAAATGATCAAACGAAAAATCGAACATTAGATCAGAGGAACATTCGAACATTTGAGCAATAGCAATTGAACAGAAAGTATTTGAACGGGTGAACAACTGAACAGGCGAGCGGGCGATTATTCGAACAGAGGAACATTCGATTGTTCTGTTATTCTATTGTTCTGATGTTCAACTGTTCTATTGTTCGTCTGTTCAGTCGTGCATTCGATAGACTACGGAATTGATATTCATTCCGGCGCCTACGGAGGCAAAGACGACTGTGTCGCCGGGGCTGATCCGGTGGCCGTTCATCTTGCCGCGCAGAATCAGGTCGAGCATGGTCGGTACGGTGGCCACAGAGGTATTGCCCAGGGTGGAGATGGTCATCGGCATGATGCCTTCCGGGGGTGCGTTTTTCCCGTAGAGTTTGAACAGCCGGGCCAGGATCGCCTCATCCATTTTTTCATTGGCCTGATGAATCAGCACCTTGTGGATATCATCCAGATCCAGTCCCGCTTTATCCAGGCTGGTTTTAACCAGTTCGGGGACATGGGAAAGAGCGTACTGATAGAGTTTTCGTCCTTCCATCTTCAGGTAAAGAGTATCGTCGCAATTTGCATTGTAGGAGCGGTTCATCGTCAGATAGAACGCCTGGGTTTCGGTATCAGTGCGGGCGGCATGCGAGAGAATGCCGGTTGGACTGGTGCTGTGACGGGCTTCGAGAAGCGTTGCTCCGGCACCGTCGGCATAGATCATACTGTCGCGGTCGTGCGGGTCGCAGACGCGTGAGAGGGTTTCGGTGCCGATAATCAGGGCACTTTTGGCGTCCCCGCTGCGCAGGAAGTAATCGGATTGTATCACACCCTGCAGCCATCCCGGGCAGCCAAACGGCAGATCGTAGGCGATACAGGATGGATTTTTAATGCCCAGCTTCTGTTTTACCCGCGAGGCCAGTGAGGGAAGCATATCCACCCGGATATTGTCGGGCCGGACATCCCCGAAATTGTGTGCTATGATGATGTAGTCGAGGGTTTCCGGATCGATGCCGGATGCCTTCAGGGCTTGTTCGCCGGCCAGGGCGCCCATGTCGGAGGCCATCAGGTCGTCGGTGGCATAGCGGCGTTCCCGGATCCCGGTGATTTCACTGAACTTCTCAATGATCTCTTCATTTTTTTTATCAAACCCTGCCCCCTTGATATCCAGGAACGTATTTTTGAGAAAATCGGAATTCGGGATCTTGCGTTTTGGGATATACGAGCCGGTCCCGGTAATCACAGAATAGATACGATCGGTCATGGTTACTCAGCCAGATTTATTATGCAAATTAGTTCCCCAAACAGAGATATACGAAAAATATGAATAATTTTCATGTTTGAGTGCAAGGGGCAAGGGGCAAGGAACAAGGGGCAAGGAACAAGGGGCAAGGAACAAGGAATTATCCAATTAACCGATAACTACATTAGCAACACCACCTTGAACCTTGTAATGGGAATGATCAAAAACGTGTGCCATGAAGATTTTCCGCTGATAGGATGAGATTTTAAAATAAAGCCGCGGCTTCCTGCCACGGCTTGGTGATCTTGGTTTAACGGTTTCGGTTTTATTTGCCTCTACTTGATATCCACTTTTTTACCGGCTTTTTCCTCCAACTTGGGGATGGTGACAATCAGCTCACCATTCTGATATGTTGCCTTAACATTCT
>SKRC01000211.1 GCA_007118695.1 Balneolaceae bacterium
ATTTTTATGATATTTCGTTACGGCAGTATAGACAAATCAATTGATTTTTCTACAAAATTTGTCCATCAGGAATTAACTGCCTGGTGATGAGATGACAAAACTTTTTGCCTGTACATGAAACAAAGAAACCATAGACGAATTTAAACCTACAGGCAGTCATAAATGTGACAATTTAAGTACTGTCCATTTGATCCGGTTCGATGTTATCAACGTCCGGATCATAAGGTTTTACCATTATATTTGTTACTACTGACCCCATTGACAAAAACAGACGAAGAGCATGTATATTACAGATCATACCCAACAGGTTCAGCTAATTAAGGAGATGACACAGCTTCGCAGGGACCTGGAGAAGTATGTAGTGTACTACCATCATCCGCAAACCAACCAGATGTGGAAAAGTTTTTTCCCGCTGGGAACTAATGGGGAGTTGGGGCCCAAGCTATTGCGCCATGAACCGCTGCCTGAGGATCTTAAGGAGCTTTTATTGATCTGTCTGTCGGAAGATGCGCCGGAAAATGCAATTGGGCTGGCTATCGAAATGACGGCAAAAATCCATGAGTGGCCGGAAGTTTTCCGTATCCTGAAAGAGAATTATTCAGATTACAACCGGAAACAGGTTCGATACTTTCTGAAGAACTTCGAGGTAAAAAATTATCCACAGATCATCGAGTCCCTATATGAAGGGGAAGAAGTTCATCTTTCGGAAAAAGAACTGAAAAAACTTGTTTGGCGCTCCAGGAGATTGAAAGCAAAAAGCCTGTTTTTTTGAATCCGTTTTCCCGGTTTCCGGGCCCGTTATTTCAAATCCAGGGAAAGATCGTTCAGCCCTGAACGATCCGGGGGGAAGAGTCAACAGGTCCTGATAAATACAATAACCCGAATATTTCACTTCGTGGGAATCGCTGCGTTTGGAGCGTCTGAAAACACCCGGTTATTTTTTGAAACCTCAAAAATCGATACAAATTATTGATTTATAACAGGTTATAACATATTCAATTGCATAGTTGTGATCGCCGAGCGTAGCGATTCCCGTGAAATGAAATGCGGAATAAGATTCCGTATGCCGGAATGCAGCGGGAATTCCCCGGTTACCCGTTTTGTTCTGCCACGGAACCTATCAACCTTCTTCCTTCATGGAGAATATTAACAGCAAAAGGGTATTCAGACACAATTCAACGGATCCGGATCCGGGGGGTGATTATGTACTTTACTGGATGCAAGTCAACCGGCGGTTTCATTACAATTTCTCCCTGGAATATGCAGTCGGTTGGGCAAATAAGCTTGGAAAACCACTGTTGATCCTGGAGTCATTGTCGTGCGATTATCCCTGGGCCACAGAACGCTCGCATTCGTTTATTATGCAGGGAATGAAGGAGCACCTGGATTACGCCGAAAAACGGAATATTTCTTATATTACTTTTCCGGAAAAAAATCCCGGCCAGATTGAAGCGTTGTTGAAAAAGCTCTGCTCAAAAGCTTCGGTTTTGGTCACCGATGAATTCCCTGTCCTTACAACCCGTGAGAGAAACCAGCGACTGCCTGGTGAATTGAACGTTCCCTACATGACGGTAGACAGTAACGGGATAATACCTTTGGGCCTTACTGAAAAAGCACCATACAGTGCCTATTTTTTCCGAAAAATCATGCAGCGGAATTTTTTGGAAGCTTTTAACCATCCACCTGAACAGGATCCGCTCGACAAACTTCAGGTGCATGAAATGATCGTTGGAACATTCCCGTCTGATTGGCTCCCAGATTTACCTGATATCCGGGAACAATTTTATGATATCCCTGCCTTTGTGTCCGGCCTCGATATAGACCATGAAGTCGAGGCTGTCAGGTTGCAGGGTACGCGTTCGTCGGGGCTGGAGAAGCTGGACAGGTTCATCCAGGAAGGACTTTTGGAATATGAACAGAAACGAAATCATCCGGATGAAAACATGACGAGCGGGTTGAGTCCGTGGCTTCACTTCGGGAAAATTTCTGAATATGAGATTGTGGACTCGGTGCTGAAACATCAGCCGGAAGGATGGGATCTGGATAAGATTACTTTCAACAAAGGTTCGTCCGGAGGATTTTTTAATGGTAACCCGAACATCGATGCCTTTCTGGATGAAGTAATTACCTGGCGTGAAACTGGATTCCATTTTGCCCATCACACCCCTGATTACGACCGCTATGAAAGCCTGCCGGAGTGGGCACGCAGAACCCTGGATGAGCACCGGGATGATCCACGCGAGTGGATCTACTCGCTGGATGAATTTGCCCAGTCCAGAACGCATGATGAGCTTTGGAATGCAGCACAGACTCAACTGAGAGAGGAGGGGTTGATTCACAACTACTTGCGTATGCTTTGGGGTAAAAAGATCCTTGAGTGGACTCCGGATCCGGAAACAGCCCTGGAAGTGATGATTGAACTCAACAACCGGTACGCAATCGACGGGCGCGATCCGAACAGTTATGCCGGCATTTTCTGGTGTCTGGGAAGGTTCGACAGGGCCTGGCAGGAGAGGCCGGTCTATGGCAAAATCCGTTATATGACCAGTGACAGCGCCCGGAAAAAGGTTAAACTGACAGATTATCTAAAGCGCTACGGGAGTGGTTATGCCGGTTAGCCCGCATATCGCTTCGCGTACAAAAAATGAGTCCCGACCGCCGTCGGGAGGAATCGTTTCATTCCGCTGGCGCTCCATGTTCAAAAGATAAGCACTGAACCGTCGGGGTTCAAAAAATGAACTTGGTCAGCACAGAACGAAGCGATTTCCCCCGGCGGCGGAGAAAATGTGGATTAGGGTGGTTTCCACCGGAAACTGTGAAAATGAAGTTATGGATATTCCCCGGCTTTTTTATTTTAAGGGGTATTTATTCTTAAACTACTGACAGATAATCGTATGCCTGATAAAAAGACTCCTAAAAAAGAAATTTCTGCCGGCAAGACCGGCATGTCGCGGCGAAGATTCCTGGGCAGTACTGCCCTTGCCGCGGCCGGATTTACCATCATTCCACGTCATGTGCTTGGTGGAGCCGGGTATACGGCCCCCAGCGACAGGATCAACCTTGGATATATCGGGGTTGGCCGGCAGACACGCGGGGGTCTTACCGGCTGGTTTCTTGACAGGGATGATGCCAGGGTTGCTGCAGGTTGTGATGTTGACCGGCTAAAACTGGATTATTTTGTGAACCGTGTAAACAAACATTACGCCGACGAGACCGGCAACGCCGGTTACAGCGACTGCAAGGGTTATGGAGATTTCAGGGAATTGCTGGAGCAGGATGATATCGATGCGGTTGTTATAGTCACTCCCGACCACTGGCACGGTGTTCAGGGTGTGATGGCGCTCGAAGCAGGAATGGATGTCTATTGTGAAAAACCGGTGTCTCTGACCGTCAAGGAAGGCCGCGCGATGGTGGAAGCGACACGGAGAAATGACCGGGTTTTTCAAACCGGAAGCATGCAGCGTTCATGGGATGATTTTCTCCGGGCAGCCGAGCTTGTAATCAACGGGTATATCGGGGAGATAGAAAAAGTTGTGGTGAGTGTCGGCGGTCCTCCGGATGCATGTGATGATCTCCGGACTCAGCCCGTACCCGACTACCTGGACTGGAATATGTGGGTTGGCCCGGCAAGACACACGTTTTATAATGAATATTACGCGCCGCCCATCGACTGGGACGGCTGGGCGCGCTGGCGCTATTGTGACCGCTTTGGCGGCGGTGGCATGACCGACTGGGGGGCTCATATGTTTGATATCGCCCAGTGGGCTCTCGGGATGGATGAGACCGGCCCGGTGGAAGTAATCCCTCCGGATGGCGGGGAATACGCGGTGCTGACCTACAAATATGCCAATGGAATCCCAATGGTCCGGGATGATTTCGGGATTGGCAATGCCGTCCGGTTTATCGGGACAGAAGGGACGATCGACGTAAGCCGGTCGGTGCTGGAAGTACCGGAAAATCTGGAAAACCAGGAGATTGGGGGCAACGATATCCGTCTCTATAACAGTGAACATCACTATCTCGACTGGCTGGAAGCGATTAAAAACCGAACCAAACCGATATGTGATGCCGAGACCGGCCATCGCACGGCGACGGTCTGTACAATTGGAAACATCGCCTATAAGCTGGGCCGGCCGCTGAAATGGGATCCTGAAAAAGAACTGTTTGAAAACGACAGTGAAGCGAACAGCCTGCTACACCGTCCCTATCGCGGCCCATGGCGTGGTATGATTTAAGGGCCAGGGATCAAAGATGTTCAATCAGATGAGTGACCAACCGGGCGAAGTCTTCTTTTCGGGAATCGGCCGCTTTTTTTACTTCTGAATGGTCCAGTTTACCCCGGACAATCCCGGCTGCCATATTGGTAATCAGGGATATCGCGACGGTTTTCATATTCAACCGGCTCGCTTCAATAAGTTCAGGAACCGTACTCATGCCCACAGCGTCGGCTCCCATAATGCGGAAAGCGCGTATTTCAGCTTTTGTTTCGTAGTTCGGTCCTTTTGCAAACATGTAACTACCGCACTGTGCCTTCAGTCCGATTTCAGCCGCCAGCTCTCCGGCCTTCCGGGCATACACTTCCAGGTTGTATCTGAACGGTTTTGAATGAAACGGTGAGCTGCCGTGATTGAGTCGCATCACAGAGTCAATGAACATCAAATCTCCTACGCAATAACGGGTGTTGATACCCCCGACAGCATTGGAGATGATCAGTTTTTTCGATCCTGCTGATTTGGCCAGGTATACGGGCAGTGCAGTCATCTCGAAATTGTGTCCCTCATAGTGGTGAAAACGGCCAGAAAAAGCCATTACCTGTTTACCGGAGATCTCACCAAAAATCAGTTCCCCGCTGTGACCTTCAATGGATGTGGCAGGAAAATAGGGGATATCGTCATAGGTAATCCTGGTGGAATGGCTGATGGTTTCTGCAAACTCGCCCAGGCCGGAACCAAGAATAACAGCTGCCTCGGGCTCCTCAGGAAGGCCCTGTTCGAGCAGAAAACTCATTGTTTGGGAGAGGTAATCAGGAAGGGGCATTGACGTCGACGTTTTCGATCATATATCCATGATCGGGCTGAAAATCAGTAATTCGGAACATGGGATTGCCGGATTCATGATAGGCAAGTATGATGTAGGATTCCTCGTAGGCCAGTTTCTTTAATTTTTCCCGCATTTGCAGGCTTTTTTGCGGGTCAAAATCGAATTTGGCAGCAAACTTTTTCTGAACGGCCAGTTTCCGGCCGATGACATCACCCGCCATCAGGTATTTCTGATCGTTGTGTTCAATAAACAGGGCTTGCGAAAATTCGGTGTGGCCTCCGATTTCTCTGACTCTTATCTCGGGGTAGGGCTGATGCTCCTCGTCGAGAAAATGCAGATCTGCCCTGGCATCAAGGAAATGGATAAAATCGAGCTTCGTTTCCTCATCAGTGGCACCGTCCAGTTTGATCAGTTTTGACCATTCCTTGCGGCTTACCCAGAACTTCGCATCGGGAAAAGTCAATTCAAGATACCCATTGGATGTGCCGGCCATCCCCCCGATATGATCATAATGCAGATGACTGGCAAAGATATCGGTGATATCAAGATCGCTGAGACCGAATCGTTCGAGATTATTTTTAATGATCTCCGTGGATGTATCCTCGCCGAAATCTCCCAGGCCGGGATCGATCAGGATGTTTCGCTGGCCGGATCGGACCAAAAATGGATTGATGGAGAGCTTCAAGGCCCCTTTGTATGGGGGATCATTCCGGCCAATTCTCACAAATTTTTTATCGAGACCTACAGAAAAAGTCCCTTCATAAAGTGGATGTACCTGCATCGGGGATGAATGTGTAGTCAATCGGTTTATATGTGAATTTACATGCAAACATCAGATTTGCTGAATTGGTTTGCCCGCTGAAAATAACCCGGCGGAACTCACCGGGTTGAAAAAAATCACTTCTTTTTTCTTTTATCAGGTTCCCTGGCTTCAAATTTTTCATAGGCGTCAATGATATCGCGAACCAGTTTGTGCCGCACCACATCTCTTTGGTCGAGGTACACAAATTTAATCCCCTCTATATCTTTGAGAATCTGTTGAATGGAGATTAAGCCGGAGTGCTGTTTTCGGGGGAGATCGGTCTGTGTGATATCACCGGTAATGATGGCCCGGCTGTTGAACCCGATCCGGGTCAGAAACATCTTCATCTGCGTATTCGTTGCATTTTGAGCCTCATCAAGAATAACATATGCGTTATTGAGCGTGCGTCCTCTCATGTAGGCCAGCGGGGCAATTTCAATGATATTCTTCGTCAGGTAATACTCAAGTTTCTCAAATTCTATCATCTCCTCGAGTGCATCATATAACGGGCGCAGATAGGGGTCGATTTTTTCTTTCAGGTCGCCCGGCAGAAATCCGAGATTTTCACCGGCCTCTACGGCAGGGCGGGCCAGGATTATTTTCTTCACTTTCCGCTGTTTCAGAGCCTGGACGGCAAGGGCAACGGAAGTAAAGGTTTTTCCGGTACCGGCCGGGCCAATGGCGAATACGATATCATTTTTTTCCGTCGTTCGTACAATGTTTCGCTGTCCCGGGGTTTTTGCAACGATCGTTTCCCCGGTATGCGTGTGAAGGATGATATCGCTGCTCTCCTTCTTAAATGGTTTGTCTACTTTTTCAGCCTCATCGACAGATACTTTTTCGGTGAGGGCCAACAGGGTTTCGATATCATTGGCAGTAATCTGCTGGTTTTTTTTGGCGATAGCCACCAATTCACCCATGATATCGGCAATGGTATTGACTTCTGATTCTGGGCCGAGAATTTTGATCCGGTTGCCGCGGGCGGTGATCTTGGTAGATGGAAACGCGCGGTCGAGACGTGCAAGATGCTCATCCCTGAATCCAAGTATTAGGACCGGGTCAACATCGTTTATGAAGAAAATTTCTTCAGCAATTTGATTTGTTGAATCGATAGTTGTATCTGGTGGTTTGATTTACCCTTTTTTATTTCTAAATATGAGTCGTTAAACCCTGTTTTTCCTTGATCGCACCCTGAAGATGCCCGGAGCCGGAAGTGGTCATCCAGCTCAATGACATTGCAGGGATTAAGTTAAACAAAATCTTTTCGCCCAAGGTTTGCCTTTTCCTTCAGTTCTTTTACTCTTTTGGTGATGTCGTCGGCTTTAAAAACACTGCTGCCGGTAACGAGTACTTCCACACCGGTTTCAACCAGTTTGCGTATATTTTTCAAGCCGACACCACCGTCCACTTCAATGAGAAAATTGCTCTGTTTCTCATTACGCATTGCTATCAGCCGGCGGATTTTATCATAACTTTCATCAATGAATAACTGGCCGCCAAACCCCGGGTTTACCGTCATAATCAGAACCAGGTCGATGAGGTTCAAAACCGGCTCAATCAATTCAACGGATGTACCGGGATTGATAACCACTCCGTTCATGCAGCCGTGATGCCGAATATTTTGTAACGTACTGTGCAAATGAGGGCATGCTTCATAATGGACGGATATCAAATCAGCCCCGGCATCGGAGAAAGCTTCAATATAGTTATCCGGTTTTTCAATCATCAGATGGACATCCAAAAAGGCTTCCGGGGCAGTTCTTCTCGTGGCAGCGACAACATCCGGTCCGAAGCTGATGTTGGGCACAAAATGCCCATCCATGATGTCGCAATGAATCCACCGGATATCGCCCTTCAAACACTCACCGATTTGTTCGCCCAATTTGGTGTAATCAGCTGCGAGTATGGATGGTGCGATAATCGGCAGATCAAAATCCATTAATTCTCCTCTTCACCTTCATTGTTATTGTTCTCTTCAACCCCGTCAATTTGATCGAGATCGTCTGGGTCGGGTGGTGTTGCATCATCATCGGTCACTGCCCCGGCTTCATCCACTTCCTGTGCATCATAGCTTTCTGACAATACCAGGTCGACTGCCCGGCCCTCCCGCAACTCGCCCCGGTCCGGTGAAATGGAAAGCACAGTATTGGGAACGGCATCTCTGTCGGGTTGATAGGTGAATTGGCCAATTCGCAAACCGGCCTCCAAAATCTTCTGCTGAGCTTCATGATGCGATAAACCGACTACATCCGGCACTTGCACCATCTCATCACCCAGGCCGTCACTGACAGCCAAATCCACAACCGTACCCTGTGCTACCGTATCTTTGGGCGATACGGATTGACGAAGCACGGTATTTCTGAACCGGCCGGACTCCATGCTGATCACACCTACCTCAAGGCCGGAGTTTTCCAGTTGAATACGTGCATTGGTGAGGGACATGGTCACAACTTCCGGGACAACCACCGTCGGTTGGGTGTCGGTATTGACGGTCAGATATACTTTCCGGTTCGGTTTTACAATCTGGCTGGGTGAGGGGGACTGGTCAATGATATAGTCGGCCGGGTATGCACTGTGAGCCCGCCGGTCCAGGATTTCATAGCGCAGTCCAATATGCTCTAATTTCGTCTGAGCCTCATCCAGGGAGAGTTTGGTCAGGTCGGGGACCGTAACCCCTTCATTATAATTGGTATAGGCAGGCATGATCACACGGTCAAACGTATAGATCATCAATATACCTGCCGAAATGATTCCGAGGATAGAAATATATAAGAGTCTGTTTTGCAGGAGTTGTTTAACCCTGTCTATAAATTGGTTGATGCTGTCCATAGCTTAAAAATAAGGTTTTCCTGACGACTTAGAAACGATATGTTAAACGAAATTGTGATCCCGGTGTTCCGGTTGCCCCGGCTTCCCATCCACGATTCTGTAAACGTACCGTGAAGTATGCATCAAACGCAGAAATGAAGTGATTCAGTATTAACAACGAGAGCATATTGTTCGAAAACCGGAATTGATCGTTGAATGTTTCCGACATTCTGCTGCCATCCCAGAAAAACGGGCTTACTTTTCCCCCAAAACGGTCGATCAGAAAGGGATCCGTCCCTAATTCATCATGATGCCCATAATAATCATTCCAGCCGGATGCATACTGGTAATACTTGCTGATTAGTTCATAATATTGCTGGGAGCCGTAAGCCGGCAATACATGAGAGAAATTTTGTGCAGCCAGGTCATCGGTTGTGATATAAGGAGTGTTGCGTTCCACCTGGCGCAGCAGCTCGATATCGACAGCCTGCCAGTCGACGGAGGTGTCGAAGGCGGGTTCCCGGCCGTTAATTGTTGCTGCCAGATCATCCAGGTATGGATTTGAAATGTCATGATAGTCATGATAGTCCACTATCCAGCCGGCATATTGAACAACGCTCCAGTTTTGATCTGCAAATCGTTCGTAATTTCGTTCTCCCCGCACGGCCCGGATTTTGTATTCCAGGTGGCCATAGAGTGCTGCTGCTTCAACGGCAAAGTAGATGCCGGCGCGCAGCCAGTTGCCGTGTACCGCCTGGGAGGCTCCCGGGAGAATGGCAGATCCGGCAAAAGCAAAACCGGCCTTGTTGCGAACGGCTCGCAGGACTGCGGAAGATGCAGGGATCTCTTCCCTGAGCATGACCGGAGTGATCAGATCGCTGCGGCTAAAATGGAGTTCCGTATTATCGTTCAGCTCTGTTAGTGAAGAAACCGGTGTATGGATCTGTTGGGCTGATGATATTGCAGGATATACCATCAGAAACAGAAACAGCAGGGGTATGTGTATTTTCACTGTCAAAACGTATCAAAGTCGAAGGTTAATCCAAAATAAAAGAGTAGTTCGCGGCCGTATGTTACACGATTGCTTTCTGATCCGGTGATGAAATCGTCTGAAAACGTAACATCAAACCGGTTAAATCCATAGGCGCCGGTCAGAAACATCTTCATCGGGAAAAGATAGTAACTGTTAAAAGCAAAACGTAATTCAGTTCCGATACCGGTTTTCAGGTTGTCGCCGATTCCGAGTGGCGAATTCCAGCCGTTGCCGGTCTCCAGAAAAAAACGGGTGAAGAGTTTATCCAGTGTATATTGGCCCATCTGGAAGTTGATGTTCTCGACCAGGGGAGTCGTCCAGGAGGCACGGGCAAAGGCAGTCTGTTCACCCCCGACGGCAAAAAACGGGTAACTGTGAATACCGCTGAATCCCCCGATGTAATCCAGGTAAAAGGCATCATCAGGCCGGTTCAGATAGGTAAATCCCCGGGCCTGTATACGGCTGGAACTGCTTGATCCGGTCGCAAACCCGTACCTGAGATCCAGTTCCAGGGAATGATTGCGGACCCGGTCATAGACAGGGGAGAGTATGCCATCGCTGATTTCATACCTGTCTATCAGTCTGGACGGCTCATAGCTGTAGGTGAATTCGCCGCGGATCCCGCGTGGTGCGATATCGTAATGTCGGGTCGGTTCAATCAATTCCGCTACATAGGTGAGCGAATACGTGGCGCCGCGGAAATACTCGGTGGACGATCCGGGTATGAATTGCTGTAATTCTCTGGAAAAGAATCCATCAGAAGAAACCCTGTAGGGAGAGTATGCGCCCCCCAGTTCCAGCAGGCTCCAGCGATTTAATTTACTGCGCAGGTAAATGCCTGCTTCCCAGATGTTATAAATGATATCTGTGGATGTGGTTTCCGGCAGGCAGCTGGTACAAGGAAATTCTTCAATATTCAGCCCGTCGCGTACATTTCTTTTAATATTGTAGAATTCCAGGGCAACGGTGGGTGACCAGCTTGTCTCGATAAAGGGCAGCCCGCGGTGTTCGAGTATAAGGAAAAGATCCCTGTCGAGATCGTTGAGTCTGCCGGGCCTGAAGAAGTCATTGAGCGAGTCGGCGGGTCGTGAACCAAGACCGGCCATCAAGCCACCGAAAAGGCTGATCCGTTCGGTAACATCTCTGGAGGAAAACATAAACCCGAGTTTCATATCTCTCCAGATATTTTCACCAAACGAGCCAACGTGACCGGCCCTTAACAGCCTGCTGTTACGTCCTCTGAGCTGCGTGTAATTATCGAACCGGATCACCGGGAAAAAACTGAAGCCTGTAATGGTTTCACTGTACGGGCGCCAGGTTCTTTCATCACTTGCATTACGTGATTCAATGCTGAATTCTACAACATCCCCCCGTTCGAGAAACGCCGAATGGTCGAGAGGCTGCAGGTCGCGGTCGTCAAACCGGCTCAATTCCAGGAATGATTCGTCGATATCGATATCTTCGATTGTAAGTTCATCGGGATAAGGTGGGTTGTAGCTTCCCGAGCCATAGCCGGCCCAATTATAAAAAGAGAGTTCCGCAATCTTGTATCCATCCTCGCGGTATTCGGCAAACAAAAGCTCTTCGCCGTATATGGAGGGATGAAAGGCGCCACCGGCAACACTGGTAATTTTTTCGATGATTCCGGACTCCAGCTCCATTCGGTATATATTGAATATTCCGTCAGGATCTGCTGAAAAGTAGAGGTACAGGCCATCGGGGCCGACAAACGGGTCCCTGTAATCGACAGCCGGGTCAACCAGCAGCTCTTCTATCCACCCGGTTTCCAAATGGTAGGCCTTGATGCCCCTGTGGGCGACATCTGCAGTGGCAAAATAGATCGTGGTGCCGTCGGGATGCCAGGAGGGGGTGTAGACAGTCTCGCCCGCCCGGAAGTCGGTCAGCGACTCGATTTCGTCGTTTTCCGGGTGATAGAGGATCAGGTTCTGAGTGCCTTTGCTGAGTTGGACTGCGGCAATGGATTCGGATCCGGGTTTCCAGGCCGGATCCTGAATACGTTTCCCATGGGTGAGCTGTTTTCGATTATCTGCCGTGATGTCGTAGACATACAGGTCCCGGTATGTCTCACCCTGACGATTTTTCTCCGATCTGCTGTAGGCGATACGGTCGCCGCCAGAAGAAAATGAATACAGGTTGCTGATAAAATCAAGCTTCGGGCTGGAGCTCATGCCGTGACTGCGGGCGTACTCCTGATCCGGAGGGAGCATATCAATGTCCATTATCTGGTCGACCAGAACCGGATCGCCATTTTCATCATCGTTCTTTTTCAGATACAGGCCGGTTCTTGCATAGTCGCGGCCTTTGTTGGACAGGTACGCCATGTACCTGCCGTCATCGGATGTGCGAGGATAAAAGTTTAAAAATCCTTCCTCCTCAATGAGCCGGGTTTCGGTAATGCGCAGTTTTTCAATGGCGGTTTCATAAAATTGGTGTCTTTCAGCCAGCCAATCTTCAAAGAGTTGTGATCCCTCGATGCCGGTTACTTTTTCCAAGGCATTCTCAAAGCGGTTGATTCCGCCAGCCGATGCTTCAGAGACTTTTCTGAGCAGTTCTTCCCCGAATCGCTCCACCAGGTAAATGGTGAGCGAAAAGCCCTGGTTGTACACCAGCTCCCTTTCCAGGCTCGATTTGGAAGAAAAGGTATTCATTTGGGTCAGATCGAGGTTTTGTCCGTGCAGTATGGCGGTACGCAGAATCATGTCCCTGTGGCTGTCCCAGTAGTCGTAGGCGAGCCCGCTGCGTTGGTACTGGGCTGATCCCTCTGCAAACCAGGCAGGGATGCTGACCGTTGCAATCGGGTAACTGGCGATGGAATTGGGGAAGCCGTACAGCACATCCGGGCGCCTGACATCTTCGTAGGAGAGCCACTGCAGATAAAAGGCCGGAATACTCCTGGATCGTTTCATGGAGGCCTGCAGCTGTACGATATGTGTGAATTCATGGGTGATGACATTGCGCAGCCAGTTGTGCGTCCCCCGCAAGGGGGTATCCAAAGCGGGAACCCAGATCTCTATTTTGTCATCAAAGAAAAAGGCGGCACCATTGGAGATATCCTCCCGGTCGCGCAATACGATGCTCACCTGTTTACGTGGTTCTAAACGGTAGAGATCGGTGATCGGCCGGTAAACTTCTTCGGCAATTCTTGATGTGACCTGGGCAGTACGGCTGCTTCCTTCCTGATAGTGCACCAGAAAGTGCTCGCTTTCAATGGTATACCAGGGCAAGTGATTGTGTGGATAATCGTAATACTGCGGGCTGAGCTGTGCTGAGGCGGGTAGAGCCATAAAGAAAAGCATCAACAAGGTAATCAGGATGGCGGTGGCAGTCGGCAGTTGCAGTTGGCAGTTGGCAGTTGCAGTTGCAGTTGCTGGTGGCAGGGAACACCCCTCAAAAGCTTGCGCTGAACGCGCAAGCTTTATCTCCCCTCGAGAGGAGAAATTCGTTGGGCGTCCAGCGCAACGAATTGAGGGGTGTTGCAGTGGCGGGGGGAAGTTGCAGTAAGCAGGTGGTTTCGTTTGAGTCTTTACAAGAGGCTCTTTACTGCAGAATAGATCATTCTGAGTTCTGAATTCTGAGTTTTGAACTCCCCAATTGTTCACACGGACAAATATTGATATTCCCATTTTTTTTGTCATCGCACGATCCCGATTTTAATCACTTTTTGCTCTTCCCGGCCGTCAGCCCGCGCAGTTAACAGGGCAAAATATCCACCGCTTGACCAGGTTGAGGTATCTATTTCAATCACTTCCGGGGCACCTCCGGATGACTGGACCGTTCTGCTATAAACCTGCCTGCCGCTTACAGTCGCAATCCGGATGGATACTTCTCCTGGTTTGCTCATCTGGAAACGGATTTGTGTCTCGTCGACAGCCGGATTCGGCCAGTTATAGGTTTCATTGCGGTTGAGAAGGCCAAAGGATAAATCCGGTTCCCATTCAGCCTCCACAGCCCCGGTGACTTTGTTCCAGGGATGATCACCGTATTTGGAGCTCCATATCGGATCTTGCATCAACGGCAGTGACCACTCCCTGAGATCACCCGACGGACTCACCGCGAAGAGGGAGCCACCGGAAAGCAGCGGGTTGATGAGCCTTCCCTCTTCAGAATCAAGCCCGCCGACAAGCAGCGGAAAGGGGTCAAGGGCAACTCCTCTTCGATTGAAAGCATAAATATTCATGGAATTCTCGTCGAACCCGGCAACAATCACTTCAAGATTTCCGTCACCGTTCAGGTCGGCGGCTAGCGGAGTGCCACTGAAACGAACATTCTGAGGAGGAATGATGGGAAAGTTGTCGATCACTGCTCCATTCAGGTTCACCGCTTCAAGGGCTCCCGACCCGGGATCTGTATAAACGATGTCGAGATACCCATCCCGGTGAATATCAACCAGGGCTGGCCAGTCGAGTCCGGTCTGGTCAACCAGCAATTTCCGCTCTTGTAGCCCTGCCGTTTCCTGCAGGTAGATCCGGTCATTACCAATAATCAAAAGATCAAACCGGCCGGCAGCCGTTTTGACAAGGGAGAGGTAGGAACGCCTGCCGGAACCGGCTTCCGGCAAGGGTGAGGAAAATAATTGCTCATCTGCCAAGAACCGGAAACTGATCGATGTACCTGAAATCTGCCCGGTTCGCCCATCTATTTCAGCGGTGCTCTGCATGACCGCCTGTTTGTCCCCGAGCGGTAACCCGTCGATAACCGAGACCTGCTGAATTGAGTGGTCAAGGTCAACAATTTTGCCGTCCACAGAACTCATCAAACCCGGAAACGGATCAACGGTCCGGTTCCATCGTTCGTTAAACTGATTTTCCGATGGATTCCACTGCCACCCGTAAAGGGTGTTGGCATCCGACTGAGCCGCATCAGCCAGGATCAGCAGGTCGGAAAGAAAAGGGTGTCTGTAACTGCCTTCCGGAAACGTATGAACGGTTGCATCATCTTCCTCAAGCTGAAGAGCCGTTATTCTCATCAGGCTTGGTACAAGGAGGAACTGCCTGTTATCAAATTGAGTCAGATTCAATCCGTAAGGATAGAGGTCGAGTATACTGTTGTCGCGGGTAGTGTGGAAGGTTCCCTCCAGGGCAAGATGTCTCTTTTCACTTATTTCAAGGTTGCTGTCTGATACGGATTGGATGCTGAATGAAGCGATTGGTAGGGTAGGGGTGAAGTTGTAGAGTTCAAAAAAGGCGGGTGCCCCTGAATGGCTGTTATTGGCCGGCGTTGTATCGGGGCCAAAACGGTTTTCATACAGGGAGATGGTTCCGGTCTGTGTGGTTACAGAAGCGTTGTTGCCGTCCCACCAAAAATCAAATGCCCAGCCGTTGGGGTTGTTGTCCGTTATCCCGATTTGTGTCGGGCGCCCGATATCCTGGGCACCATCGGCTTCTTTTAGTTCTACCCCCCTGTGATCGGGATTTGCATTCACCCGGTTATCACGGATGGTTCTGCGTATAACGCTTTCATCGATATGCCAAATTAGGATACCACCGTTTAAATGCCTGTCGGCATTTTCATCATATCCTCCGGGCAGCGCCCAGTCGAAGTTGCTCACATCGGTAATGACACCCGGTTCCAGGAATTGATCGAAATTTCTGTTTTTCGGCCTGAAATCGGTATCGAGATTGGTAAAGATCTGCTGTACGGTACTCCCATCCGATTTCCTTATAGTAATCGTTACGCCTTCACCCATCGGGTCCCTGTGCCGGTTTTCCACCAGGAAATATTCATCGGAGGAGAGGTTTATGCGTGCGATGGGATCGGGTCGCCGGAGTGATGCAGCCGGCAGGTCAGCAGGGGAATCGGATTGGATTGAAACGGGAAAGGACGTTTCCCAGCCGAGGTGAATCTTTTCCCAGGCAGAAAGCTCGGGTGGAAACAGGCCATTAAATGCAAAGATCCCGGCTCCATCCATCAGGCCGAACGCGCCGATACCGGATTGACCGTCGTCGGTATTAAAAAGATCCGGCAAACCAAGATGGCTGCCTATTTGAGCTGCAAACATCCCATTGGCGGAGAGTGGAAGCACAAAGCGTTCTCCGCCGATATCGGTGCCACTGCGGCTGAGGGTGCGGGAAGAGATGATTGAGTTTTTGATGCGAAAGTTCTCTGCTCCGGACGGAAATCCATCAAATCCGGGGTCGCCGAGCAGCCGACCCAATGCTTTTTTGCTAAGATAGATGGAGGGAATATCCTGGGGTGTTTTATCCAGAATAGTGCCGGTTAGTTCGATATCGCGGCCGATACCGGCATGAAAAATGACAAAAGCCGTTTCATCGGGGTTGAGTCCGGCCGGGTCGAAATTTCCCGCAGCGGCTACTTTTTCCCATACCTCCTCACTCATCTCAGCCAGCGGCTCGAATGTGGGATCTTCTCCTATCGGTGAATAGTGCTCCATTTGCTGATCGAGCCTGATAATATCGGGCAAGAGTTGATATTCAATGGTTAACAGCCCTCCGGAAACCTGTTCAAAATAATTCCTCACAAACTCAAGTCTTGCCTCGAAGTAGTCGTGATTGTGGGGAAGGGCATCGACATTGGTTCCGGGATCCTGCAGATAAGGGATGGCATCATCCTCAAAAGTGCCATTGCCGGAGGTGAACCGGTTGTCATCGGGTTGAAATTCTACCATAACAGCTACGATCTGCAGTGTGCCTGTTGTGGCATTGGCTTGTGCGTGATTGGGTACCGGGTTGATGGGTTGATGTTGATGGAGTTTCAACTCCTGGCCATGCAGCCCCGAAAAAGTAAAGGGTAAAAGCACTACAATGAACAGGATGCTTTTACCCTTTAAAAAACGTTGAATCATGTATGGATTCCGCTCAGACCATGCTAGAAGTTCAGAAGGACGCTAAAACGCATTGTATTGGCCAGGGGATGGTCATCTTCAAGTGTATAGAGATAGCTGAAATCAACACCGAAGATATTGTACCTGATGCCGGCGCCGAATGTAAGAAATTCACGATTCCCGTTCTCAGGATTTTCGTAATAGTAACCTGTCCGCAGGGCAAATTGCTGGTTATACCAATATTCGAGGCCAAAGCCAAACATGAACTGCTGAAACAGGTTCAGGGATACTGTTTCCTGGCCGTTCACTCTTTCGAAGCTGCTCCAGGAATTGAATAGAGCACGGGTTACAGACATCGGCTGCCACCTGGTTTCACCATCCTCTTCCACCATTTCACTTCTTGCCATTACTTTTGATATGTCATTGGAGAAAGTCAGGGTGTTAAAACCTTCCTGGTCGAGATCCATGGTAAGTGCCCAGCCGACTCTCAATACAGTAGGCAGGGGATCTTTCTGAGCATCATCGGTATACTGTACTCCGGGGCCGATATTGGAGAGGTTCAGGCCGGCATTAAATGTTCCCTGCCGTACGCCCATATCAAATGGTCTTGATTTGTACATTGCCGAAAGGTCAACACCGACAGACGCCCCGGGATTGATAGTCTGGCCACTCACCTCGCCGTCGGCAAGGCTGCTGTATACAAATCGAAATCCGGTTCCGAGTGCAAACGTTTCACTGAGCTCAAAACCGTAGGAGAGGCCGGCAGCCACTTCGTAGCTGTTAAAACGATCCATTTCAAGGCCGGTTTCATCGGTGCGCAACTGTTCGCCCAGATTGAGGAAGGTAATATGAGCACCTATGGTACCGATATCTTCAATGTAATATTTTCCGACCAGGTAATCATAAAACAGGTCGGCATTGAAAGCCGGTAACCAGTTTGCATGGGTGATGCTTACCTGGTTTCCTTCCTGAAATGCAAGGCCGGCCGGATTCCAGAAAACAGCCGATGCATTATTCGCGAGGGCAACACCGGTGTTGCCCATTCCGGCTCCTCTTGAATCGGGTTCAATCTGCAGGAATGGGACTGAGGTTATTCCTACCTGTGCATTGGCATGACCAACTGTAATGGCAGCAATTATCAGAAATGCAAAAAAGAAATGGGTGAATCGTCTCATAAAAAGAATGTTTACAGGAAATAGAGGTTGAATCTGATTTTAATGTAGTGCAGTATATTTGACCCTTTACAGGTTTCTTTGATTTACTCAATAAAAGGACCCAAATGGAGTGCAAATGTTACAGCACTTCTACTATGAATGTATGCTCAGGTTCCGGTTGAATTCAAATTAGTTGGAGTCATCGTCCGGTTTTGAACTCAAAATCCTGATTTCATCTAACATCTCCTATGAACCTACGGCGCTCCGCAGTTCAGGATTCTTGCTTCTCTGTGTCAATCAGTAATTTACCTGTAACAGTGTTTTATATGCATGGTATTTAGATTCAATAAGAAACATACATGAGCCGGATTATAAAGTCAATAAAAAGCCAAAATACTTTATAAAATCGGTCTTATTCCATTTCAATGACCAATGCCGAGGCTCCGCCGCCTCCGTTGCAAATTCCTGCACACCCCAGGGTTCCCCCGGTTCTTTTTAATGCATGAAGCAGGGTAACGACAATCCGGGCTCCAGAACAACCAATTGGATGCCCGATACTTACCGCACCTCCATGAATGTTAACTTTTTCCGGATTCAGCTCCAATAACCGATTATTGGCAAGTGAGACTACAGAAAAGGCTTCATTGATTTCAAACAGGTCGATATTTTCTTTATCCACATTTGCACGTTTTAAAGCTATCGGAATGGCATCGGCAGGGGCTGTGGTAAACCATTCCGGGGCTTTTGCTGCACTGCCATGGCTGCGGATGCGGGCAAGAGGAGTGAGGCCCAGTTCGTTTGCCTTCTCTTCGCTCATCAGAAGAACAGCGGCTGCTCCGTCGTTGATACTGCTTGCATTGGCAGCTGTGACGGTTCCCTGTTTGTCGAATACCGGCCGGAGAGAGGGGATTTTATCAAAATTAACCTTGTCGAGTTCTTCGTCTTTGATGACTTCCTTCACTTCTCCTTTCCGGCCGCTCACCTTCATTTTGATGATTTCATCTTTCAGGTAGCCTTTCTCATGAGCTTCAATGGCACGTTTATAGGAGGTAATGGCATATTCATCCTGATCTTCACGGGATATTTTGCAGTCCGTTGCACATAACTCCGCTGCATTGCCCATGTGAAAATCCTTATAGACATCCCAAAGCCCATCTTTGATTATTCCATCCTGTATTTCACTGTGCCCAAGTTTGGAGCCAAACCGGTGTTTCGGCAGGTAATAGGGAACATTACTCATGCTTTCCATGCCGCCTGCCACAACGATATCGGTCTGGCCAAGCTGAATTTGATCGGATGCGATCATAATCGCTTTCATGCCGGAAGCACAGACTTTGTTGACAGTGGTACAGGGAGTAGTCTCAGAAAGTCCGGCTTTCAGGGCAGCCTGTCGCGCGGGCGCCTGACCGATTCCGGCAGACAACACATTTCCAAAAACCACTTCCTGAACATCTTTGGGTTTTACCCCGGCTTCCTTAACGACTTCAAGGATGGTTGATGCGCCCAGCTCAGGGGCTGTCAATCCGGCCAGGCTTCCGCCGAATGAACCGAGTGGAGTGCGTTTTGCGGCTACAATGACAACATTTTTCATGATAAGAATCGTTATTTAATTGGTTAACAATAACTTGACCCCGGGAAACCTTCTGCCAGATGACCCGGATTGGCCAATTAACCAATAACTACATTAGTATGATCCGTAAGAGACAGAATCCTTACAGTAAAAAGGTAAAAAAATTACTGCCCGGCCAACAGTGGGAGTGGGGCGACCATCCGTTTAAAACGCCTGCTTCAGATCTTCAATTAAATCATCAACATCTTCAATGCCGATTGAGAGACGGATCAGGGAGTCTTTGAGCCCAGTTTTTCTGCGCACTTCAGCCGGAATGGAGCCGTGCGTCATGGATGCTGGGTGGCTGATCAATGATTCTACTCCGCCAAGGCTTTCGGCAAGTGTAAATATCTTCGTGTTGCTCATAAACCGTGTTGCAGATGCCAGGGTATCTTCTTTGAGTGAAAAGGATACCATTGCCCCAAATCCGCTCATCTGTGTTTTAGCCAATTGATGTTGACGGTGGGAGGACAGGCCGGGATAAAATACCTGGCCTGTTTTCGGGTGCTCATCCAGATAGCGGGCAATTTTTTCGGCATTTTGAACGGATCGTTCCATTCTCACATGAAGCGTCTTGATGCCGCGCAGTACCAGGTAACAGTCCATGGGGCCGGGGACTCCGCCGGTGGTTTTGACCTGAAATCTCAGCTGTTCCATCACCTCTTTATTGGATGTTGCAACGGCTCCTCCTATCACGTCGGAATGGCCGCCGAGATATTTGGTGGTCGAATGCATCACCATATCAGCTCCGAGATCGAGGGGCTGTTGCAGATAAGGGGAGGCAAAGGTATTGTCGACAGCTGTTCGTATTCCATTTTCTTTTGCAATTCCGGCTATGGCTTGTATATCGGCAATTCTAAGCAGCGGATTGGTGGGCGTTTCGATCCAGATCATTTTAGTCTCAGCCCTGATAGCTGATGACACATTTGCCGGATCTGTCATATCCGCAAAAGTAAAATCAATGCCATACGGCTCAAATACCTGTGTGAAGAGCCTGTAGCTTCCCCCGTAAAGATCATCAGAAGCAATGACGTGGTCGCCCGGTCGCATCGCTTTCATAATGGCATCCATCGCAGCACAACCGCTTGCAAAACAGGCACACTCATCAGCGTTTTCCAGGCCAGCAATGAGTTTTTCCAGGGCCGTTCGCGTCGGATTGCCAACCCGTGCATAGTCATATCCCTGGTGTTCATTGGGAGCCTTTTGCGCATACGTGGATGTGTGAAAAACAGGAGGCATAACAGCTCCTGTTGTTGTTTCGGGTGCTTGTCCTGCGTGAATTGCTTTTGTATTAAATTTCATCTTGAAGGAATTACATATTAGCTTTTGAACGAGCTTCTTCAGCCTCTTCCGTCATGTCCAAATGACTGTAAATCTGATACATACTCCTCCAGATTTCCGGATTTTCAGGATTCCGTTCAGCCACTTGCTCCCAAATCGGTATAGAGCGGGAAAGCAATTCATTTGCCTTGTCTTTAAACCGTTCAGACAATTCAGTGTCACCGGAATTTGCAAGGGTGATCAGGTGATTTGCCGTGTTTTTGTAGAAGGCGGCTGTGATAAATGTTATTTCTGCGGGATTGGGGTGATTTTCCTGCACATATTGGTAGAGGTTTTCTGCCTCGTCCAGGTCGGACATCAGATTTTCATGGCGTGCAAGAAGCTCTTCATCGCTGAAATCACCTTCAGCCATATCATTGACGGATGTCTGAATATAAAAGAAGAGTTCCGTGGCCAGTGCTTCATGATAGGGGATATTATCCTGATCACTCGCCAGTAATTCACGGAGCAATTCTATGGATGCATCGTGTTGCTCATTCAAAATATAGGCATTTACCAGGCCGTGCTTGATATCGTCATTTTCAGGGTGCTCATCAAGCAAAATCTGGTACAAATCAATCGATTTTTCCAGTTGTCCTTCTTCCAGTAACAAAAATGCCAGTTTTTCTTTCATTTCCACTGGCAGTTGATCAAACTGGTTATAGGCTGTCTGCAGGGTTTCAACTGCAAGCTGCAGGTCTCCATTTCTATAATAAGCTGTTGCTTTCAGATTATAGGTTTTCGGATTGTCGGGATGAACCTGAAGGGCATTTTTCAGATGGGCAATAACCGGACTGAAATTTTGGCTGAAGCTTCCCGCATCCTCCTGCGTCAACAAACGTTCAGCTGCCCCGTATTCCTCATCCCATACATATTGACGCAGGTTATCACTTTCCAGGATCCATTCATTTGACTCACTTGCGCTCAAGTGATCGAGTGAATATTCCATTTCGCGATAATAATTGAGCCGGGTTTCAGGCTGTTCCTGTCTGAGGGCGATATTCTTGAGAATTCTGGCATTCAGTAGATGGAGGCTTTCGTTTTCCGGATCTTCCCTGAGTAACCGGTTGGTTTTCTCCAGAGCCCTCTCATAATCACCCGCGTCAAATGTTTCCTTAGTCTGCTCAAGGGTGTAAACCTGTGTACTGCAACCTAAAAGAGCAAAAAAGAACCCGAAGACAAGCAAGATGCCTGCCGTTCGGGTTAAAAAATTAGTCATATTGAGTTCCTGCCTGATTTAGTCTGGTGTATTTATCGCAAAGGTCGCTAAGTGCACCAATTTTTAATATTTATTAATTCAGTTCGTAATTTTACTATCCTGATTTAGTGGTAAAGACACTAGTCGTCCAGTCCTGCTCTGTTCATAGCATCTTCAGCTTCCTCGTCCATGCCTAACGTGGTATAGACCTGAAAGAGAGCTTGCCAGTACTCTGTTTCATCGGGGTTGAGTTCGGCAGCTCTTTCATAATATTCCATGGATTGTCTCAGGTTTTCTCTCGCCTGGTCATCGAACTCCATGGCGAGTTCATTGTCACGTGTATTATTCCGTTTGTCGAAAAGTGCTGCTGCCCTGTTTTGATAGATGATTCCTAGCACGTTATAGGCATTGTCATCTTCCGGGGAAAGTTCCAGTGATGATTTTATCTCATCAATAGCCATATTCATGATTTCTGTACCCTCTGCTTCAGCTTCTTCAGCTTCTCTTCTCAACTCTTCAATCTCATTCTCAAGATCAGCTCGTTCTGCCTGGGAAAGTTGAGACATTTGATCCTGCATTTGATAAATCCGTTGATATGACCGGCTGGCTTCATTCAGATGTTCCTCGGCAACTGTAAAAAGTTGAGTTCCAAGAACAAAATAGTACTGAGGGTTATCCGGATCATCAGCGATCAGATCACGAATCAATTCGACAGCTTTATCGGTTTCACCGATTTCAAGATAAGTGTCGGCCAAAAACTGGATAAATGTCGTTTCTTCCGGATACTCATCAATTGCCTTAAGTGCAAGATCCCTTGCATCTTCATATCTGTTTTGCACAAAATAAAGACTGATCAGAAACTCATAATCCTCATAAACAGGCTGTTCCATGATTGACATGGCTCGCTCGTAAGTACTTGTGGCTTCTTCAACTTCCCCGAGCTGGTATTGTATGGATGAGAGAACAACGAATGAAATGGAACTATCGGGCTGCACCGTAGTGGCGTTTACAAAATGATCTCGTGCAGTCTCATCGGGGTTTTCTGTGGCCTGACGTGTACTGTCATCGGTCATGATCTCGGCACCTTTGTTGTGCTCATTCGCCCAGACGTTCGTGATAATATCATCTATATTATCCAGTTCACCGGGCCTGCGCTCCATTTGTTCCCCGAATTTCTTTGCGTCTTCCATCGCCGTGCGCATATCCTCATAATAAGGCTTGCGGTCTCTCGGTGGTTCCAGGTCTTCGGCAATAGAGGCTAATGCAGTTGCTTTGTAATAGTAACCCAATGCATTTGTAGAGTCTTGTTCAATGGCCTGTTCGGCATATTCAAGGGCCTCTTCAAATTGGAACGTTTGAAGTGCGTTCTGAGCATCCCGGATAAGTGGATCCGGGGTTTCACAACCCCATAGAATACCAACAGTTAAAAGTAAAATAAAAAATGGTTTGAGTTTCATATCAATAAGTTTCTTGTCTGGATTTATGTATAAGCGATCTAAAAGTAAACATAACTACGCCATTCCGCAATAAGGGCATTGTGCACCGGCAATATTGGCACAACCTTCTTCATCTGTATATTCAACCCGTAAAACCCTAATTTGTTGCTGTAATTTTGAATACCTAAAAATAAAAAATCTTGATGAAACAGATAATCGAAACGGAAAAAGCCCCTGCAGCCATAGGTCCTTACAGCCAGGCTGTCATTTATAACGAAATTGTATACTGCTCCGGTCAAATAGCTCTGGACCCGGATACAATGAAATTGACTGGAAATGATATTGAAACCCAGGCCAGGCAGGTGATGAAAAACCTGGGTGAGCTGTTAAACGCCTCCGGCAGCAGTTTTTCTGATGTGCTGAAGTGTTCCATTTTCCTGGCAGATATGGAAGATTTCGGAAAAGTAAATAAAATTTATGGGGATTATTTCCAGGATGATCCGCCGGCACGTGAAACGGTGGCGGTTAAAACCCTGCCAAAAAATGCTTTGGTGGAAATCAGTTGCATTGCCATTGTGAGATGAGGAGCAAGATACATGATGCAGTTGCAGTTGGCAGTTGCAGGCTGCAGGATACAAGATACAGGATACAGGATACGAGGTGTTGAATTTTGGTGCCGAAACGAACTCAGGGTATATTTCGAATACCTGTCTTGATGTTTTATTATGAGATACAAGATACAGATAAGTGAAATGTTTATTTTTAGAGTACAAAGTGAAATTTCGAATTTCAGTCTTTTAATTGAGATGCAAGATGCAGGATACAGTAGCAGTTAGCAGTTGAACAGACAACTACTCAATACTCAATACTCAGCACTAAAGACTAATTCACACCCTCAAATACCCTGTGCGACAAGTTGCCGATTCCATCAAAGACCCATACTTCGACGTCATTCGAAGCCCGTGGCTGAAACCCGGGTTTGTAGAAGGTTAGTTTATTTTTATCCGGATCGTATTCAGTAATCCCTTTCTCACCATTGACCTCAATTCTGGAACGACGGAAATCAATGCCGGACATTTCATCAACCACGGGCACGTTTACCACATGCATGCCTGCCAGGTTCTTTTGAATCCGCGGCGGACCGACAAAAGGGGAGGTATGATCATGCAGTACCATAAAATCCTGCAAGTCGCTGATACTTGCCTGAAGTATTGTCCCGGGTTTGCCTGCCCCATGGAATTGATACCGGCTGCGTCTGTTATTGTAGGAGTAAATTCCTGTGGGTTGTGAATTTTCATCATAGCCGGGTAAAACAATGTTTATCCTTGCATCTTTTTTCAGCGGAATGTTTTCGGGATAAAAACGGATGACAGGAAGGTTGTCTTTGTAGCTTACGGCCATTTCAAGTTGAAGAGTATCAAACAAGGCATCCTGTGGAAATTCAATCCAGATTGTTTGATCCGACAGATGAAGGAATTGCCGTTTGCCGGGCACCAGTTTTTTCCCCGACCTCCGCACCGCACTTTCACTTGAATGAAAAATGGGGGCGGTAAACGGCTCGATTTCCAGTCCCGGCCCTAATGATGCCGTGTGATTCGTGAGCATTGACGCATTGAACTGACGGGTAAAGTTACCTGCAAACACCGATTCGGATATACGGGAATCGTAGCGGCCATTTTTGGGGTATGCAGGAATACTGGCAACAGATACGGAGGGCGGAGAATTTCTGTCACTTACTTGCAGATCAAGGATACCACGTGTTTTATTTCCGTAGTAATCTTCTGCGATAATGGTTAACCGGTGCGTGCCTTCAGGCAGGTCGACGACCCCGCGGGTTTGACCGGAATGATAAAAGGGGAGGTTGTTTCCGTTGACAATATAGAGCCTTTGAAATCCCTGCCTTCTCTCTTTCAGCAATGGATAAACCCTGTCAATAAACATTTGAGAGGCATCGTTGTAGCTGAAAGCATCCACATTTGATTGGAAAAGGGTGTCTTGTTCATGAACCAGTGCAAGACCATAAACTGCATACACATTGGGCGTCCGGTTGGCCCTGTCGTGGACATTCACAGACAACCCCACCGGCCCGTTTGTTTTTATGGTCCCGAAACTGAATCCACTGCCGGTCTGCTGAGCTCTTCTGGTCTCGGTGTCCGTAATATGGTAGGACTGGGGATCCAGATGTTCAACTGCCAGGCCGGCGAAAACCGGCGGGATATCATCTGCTACACTGATGTTGGTCAGTAATGGATTAAAGGGCTCGTTATTCGGAGTTCTGAGTTCAAAGTGAAGATGGGGAGGCCCGACCCCGGTCGATCCGGTGAATCCGATCAGATCCCCCTGTTTCACCCTTATCTGTTTATGTTCCATATTTCGATCCAGGACAAACCGGTAGTCCTGTAGCCGGATGGAATCGGCAACAGCCATCAGCGAATCTTCAAACCTGTTCAGGTGAGCATAAATGGAGTATGAGTCGTCATCATGCTTCAAAAAAATCACTTTTCCGTAACCGTGAGGGCTGATGGCAATTCTATGTACTATCCCATCCCGTGTAGCGAATACCTGATACCCCTCTCGCCCCCAGGTGCGAATATCCAGGCCTGCATGAAAATGTCTGGATCGGGTTTCTCCGAATGTGGAGGAGATGTAGGTACTCGCATCAGTCGGCCAGAGATAATTGGTGGAATCACTCAGGAATGAGAGGTCCTGTGATTCGGCTTTGAGCGGGACTAACAGGCTGAAGACTGCCACCAACAGGCCAGCCGCGTGCGAAGTAAAATTAGTGAATATCCACATGAAGGATTGCCAGGTCTCGGTTCAGGTTAGCTGTCAGTTTATCTCCCTGTTTTACAGGTCCCACTCCTTCCGGTGTACCGGTGAAAATAAGATCGCCCGGCTGGAGAGTGAACAGGGTAGATAAATAGCATATTAGATCGACAACGGAAAAAATCATTTCTTTGGTATTTCCCTTTTGTACAATGTTTCCATTAACTAGTAATGAAATGTCCAGTTCATCGGGATCCGGGGCTGATTCTGAGGGCAAAAAATCACTGACCGGCGCAAAGGTGTCAAACCCCTTGGATACGGTCCAGGGCTTGCCGGCTTTTTTAGCTGCACTTTGAATATCCCGGGCGGTAAAGTCGATGCCAATCGCCAGCCCGGCAATGTGGCTTTTAGCCTCCTGAGGCTGTATTCGGCGGCCGGTTTTACCGATGGCAATGACCAGCTCAACCTCGTGATGCACTTCACTGGATTGTTCCGGGAGTCTGACTGTTCCTCCATTGAAAAGTATAGCACTGTTCGGTTTTAAAAAAACCATCGGTTCCACGGGTACACTGCTGCCCATCTCTCTGGCATGAAGCGCATAATTGCGGCCGATACAGAAGATGTTGTTTACCTGTAGATGCGAAAGCCCGGGTATCGTCCTGTTCATGGTTATAAAATACGTGCTGTTTGCTTAATACAGAAAGAAATATTCCAATTTAATCAAAGAGTGCAGTCCGAAAAGTCGAAATTGAGGATTTCACCCCTTCATATCAGCTATAAAGGCCACTTTTATTGCCAGAATAGACTTTTCGGAGTAGGCTCATCAAAGGTGGTTTAATTCTCCGGTCCTCTGGGCCGGATAATATATTCAAATTAAAATCATATCGATACCCCGATGGCTCTGCCTCGGGGTAGTTCATTACGCTCTCTGGATTGAATAATCCGGGGCCAATCAGAACTTAAATAAAACAAAAAAACATAAAAAAACCCCCAGAATAATGATTATCCTGGAGGCCTGTAAAGTTGGAATAACTTAAAATCCGTCGTTAAGCCGGATCTATGTTAACATATTTCTTGCCGCTGCGGTTTCTGAAAGAAACAAACCCGTCGGCTGTGGCAAACAGTGTATCATCACCGCCCCGGCCTACATTTTCACCGGGATGGAACTTAGTTCCGCGCTGACGAATGATAATGTTGCCGGCTTTCACTTGCTGGCCGCCATACTTTTTTACCCCGAGTCGTTTTGACTCTGAGTCGCGACCGTTTCTTGTTGAACCTTGACCTTTCTTATGTGCCATGATGTTCTCCTTTTACGTTATCTAGGAAATTTTTTCAATTTGAAGCTGCGTCAGAAGTTGACGGTGTCCACGTTTTACCCTGTAGCCTTTTCTGCGCTTTTTCTTAAATACAATTACTTTGTCACCTTTAAGGTGATCGACGATTTTAGCTTCAACTTTGGCACCATCAACAACGGGCTGGCCGACTTTCACATTGCCTTTGGAATCTTTCAGAAGCAGAACGCGGTCGATGGATACCTTCTCATCTTCGCTGTCCAGCCTGTCGACAAAAATCCTGTCGTCTTTGGATACTTTGTATTGATGCCCGCCTATTTCAACAACAGCGTACATATTGGATTTCCTTTAAAATTTTTCCGTTTTCAGATAGACTCCAAATATAGGAGTATTATTTTCGAAAAAAAAGTTCTGAATGTCGTTTATTTTTTGCATCAACTTACAATTTATCAGGATAATTTAACCCGAAGCCAAGATGATGCAGCCATTACATTCATTTAGTATGAACGAAACTGTCCGTAGCAGCTCATCCCTTCCGAAGTGTCGGAATGTCGCAAAAACCACCATCAGCGCCCCTTCAAAGGGGGGAGGTTTTGCGTAACTGAAGTTTCAATCATAATTATTTATACTAAATTAATTAACTGGTTATAACACGACACAAGCTGAACTTTATATGGTAAACATGTATTTTAGAAGAAAAAAGGTACAGACATGAATAATCTACCGGATTTACACAGACAGGCATTGGCATTTAAAAACAAAAAACGCTTGCAGCGTGACGGTGGAAGAGCCTGGATTAAAGATTCTCAACTTCATGAAGCCCGCAAGGACGCCAATGGCCGGTTGATCACGATTCGTGAAAAACTCGATTTGCTTGAGAAGGAGAATAAATCTTTAAAAGAGTAACCGGCGGCAGTTTGTATGTTCTGGTTACCGGTTTTTATACCCGCTCAAAACCGTAAGGTCTATTTGGTTAGCCCGCTTATCACTCCGTGGGGAAAAGATGTACGTTTCACGGGAATTGTTTTCCAGCCGTCCGGAGGGAAAAGATGTACCCCTATCGCCGTCGGGGGGAGTTGCTGTGCTCGGAGTTCACCACTATTTTGGTGAAAAATGCGGAAGTGTCAACTTGGGTTGCGCATCACCGAAGTTGCAAAGTACCATCGCGAATGGCGCAGCAAAATTTATCATGACATACCATTCGCGAACATTGTTCCGGATTAGGATGGGTTAATTGCTGCGGCGTTTCCTGGAAGGTCTTTTTGCCCCGGCTCTGTAGATACCGTTTCTGTTGACATGGCCTACATATTTGCCGATCACCCGGACTTCTTCGAAGAGTTCCGGTTCGATGACAATATCGTCGTATTCCTCGTTTGCAGGTTCCAGCCTTAACCCGTTTTCATCTTTGTAGATACGTTTCAGGCTGGTCTCGCCATTGTAAAGCACCGCGCCGATGTCACCTTCATTGATATCCGTGTCCATCAACAGGACAAAGTCCCCGTCATAAATTTCAGCATCTTTCATACTCATACCCGAAACCCTGAGTGCAAACAGATTGTCCATATTTGGAAAAAGTGTCTCAAGGGTGATTTTACCCAGGTCCGCTTCTACGGCTTCCTGCAGGTACCCGGCGGCAATCAGCCCGCGAACCGGAATCCCGGAAGAATCTTTTTCTTCGAAAACATTCTCTAGTTTGGGATGAATATCATATTCTTCTTCATCCGTCTTAATCAGATATTCTTTTTTTAACAGGGCTTGTATATTCTGCGTAACACTGTTGGGTGATTTATATCCAAAATGGTCGGCAATTTCACGATAGGTTGGCCAAACATCGTGTTCACTTTTATAGTCAATAATAAAATCGAAAAACTCTTTTTGTTTTCGGGTTAACTGAGAATGATCCATAGCAGTCTGTTCGGTTAATGTGCAATATATGTGTAGTTAAAAAAATTATCCATGAATGACAAGTATAAACGGAAATTATTTTTAAAAGGCTTTTCCCGGATTTCGATTCTCCTCATTGTAACGCTTCTGGGTTTGCCGGGCTGCGAA
>SKRC01000242.1 GCA_007118695.1 Balneolaceae bacterium
AAATCAGATGGATTTATTGTCGGAAGTGCATTGATCGATACAATCCGGAAGCACTATCCGGATAAGAACTGGAAAACACGTACGTTTGAATTTGTTAAACAATTGAAATTTGGAAATATTTGACGATCAAAATCATAATCATACCCAACCATGCGTAATCTTCTTCTATTAATTTTACCTGTTACTTTCCTCTTTATGTTTTTGGCAGCCTGCGACGGGGATTATCGACAGAAGGCAATCGGGGAAAATCATGAGATCATTGTAGTCATGGATTCAACACTTCATGAGAGTGAAACTGCCGATGCCATCAGGAATACATTTGGCAAAACAATTGAGACGCTGCCGGGGCAGGCTGAAAACTTGTATACATTGCGATTCATGGATTTCAGGACCAATGATGAGCTCGATCAAATCAGGAAATACAAGAATATCATATTTGCAGGACCCATCGATGATGAAACCAATACTTCTTCATTTATCCGGGCGATTTTGAGCGAATCTGTAGAAAATCGGGTGAGACAGGGGGAAAGCTTTGCATTCCCGTTGCTTAACCAATGGTATCGGGATCAGTGGGCATTGATTTTGACGTCAACCGACGATAACGAATTGGCCCGAAAAATTGAAAATTCAGAGGAACGGCTGATCGACAGTGCCCTGGATGTGGAATTCGGGCGCTGGGAAGAGAGTGTATACAGAAGACATGAACAAACCGCTTTGGCTGATTCACTCTGGGAGAATTTTGGCTGGAGGGTGAGAATTCAGCACGACTATGTTCAGACGGTCGATACGTTGAATGTCGTTTCCTTCCGCCGTTCCCTGCCGGATAACGACCGATGGATGTGGGGCTGGTGGAAAGATGGTGTGGAAGATCCCGATATCATTACCGGGGATTGGATTAATGCAACCCGCGATTCACTCATGGAACGTTACGTACAGGGGACGCGGGAAGGCTCTTACGTAACCACCGAATACCGAAGGCCGGTTGAGACACGGGAAATCGACCGGGATGATCGTTTACGCGCCTGGGAGACGCTTGGCACATGGCGGATGACCCGTGATTTTATGGGCGGGCCTTTTGTCAACCTTACCTATTATGATCCCGAAACGGAACGAGTATTTATGGTTGAGTTCGGCCAGTTTGCCCCAAGCGTGGCAAAACGAAGGTTTGTGCAACAATTCAGGGCAATGGCACGGACGTTTGAAGCCGATTCAACGTTCACGGCCGAAGATTACCCTGAAGATTATGAATTTGTCAGAGTAGAGTAACAGGGTGCCGCAGAGCAACGAATCTTACAGGAATATTCGTGAAAAGCTTGAAGGGCGGGAAAAGGAATACCGTCTGCGGTCACTGCAGCCTATAGCTTTTCGTGGAAGCAAAACCAGTGCGGATATAGGACATTCGACTTTCCTGAATTTTTGCAGCAACGATTACCTGGGGTTGTCGGGTCACCCTGAAATGATTCGACGCTCGAATGAATATACCTCCGATCATGGAACCAGTTCATCCGCCTCAAGGCTTGTGTCCGGGTCTATGAAAATCCATCACCGGCTGGAAGATAAGATTGCAGCCCTTTACAATTCAGAGGCTTCTCTTGTTTTCGGCAATGGTTTTATGGCCAATACCTCGATTCTGCCGGCACTGGCCGGCCGTGGCGATCTCCTGCTTGCTGATAAACGATGCCACAACAGCATCGTGCAGGGTGGAATATTGAGCAGGGCTACGTTCCGTCGATTCAGGCATAACGACTGCAACCACCTCGAGGAGATGTTAAAACGTCATCGCGGGAATCAGAAAAACAACTGCTGGGTGATTACCGAATCACTGTTCAGTATGGATGGGGATTTTGCCCCATTGGATGAAATTTCGGCTCTCTGCCGGCAATTCGATGCTTGTCTGATGGTGGATGATGCCCATGCCTTTGGGGTATGGGGCAAACAAGGCCTTGGAATGATAAATGGAAAGGAGGGAGTGGACCTCGGGCTGGGAACCATGGGAAAGGCAGGTGGCTGTTACGGTGCTTTTACGCTCAGTTCAGCTGTTGTGAAGGAATATCTTATTAATTATTGTGCCGGCATTATTTATACAACTGCACCTGCGCCATCCCAGGTCGGGGCTATGGAAGCTGCCTTTGACCTTATTCCGAATATGGGCAATGCCAGGGAACAACTCAGAATGAATATTGACTATCTTTCCAGCGGTCTATCGGATCTGGGTTATGATACGGGAGACAGCCGGTCCCAAATTATACCAATTTTATTGGATGATGAGCAGGAAGCCCTGGGATTGGCTTCTCGGCTTTTTAATGATAACATATATGTTCAGGCTATCCGGCCACCTACAGTGGACTCAAGCCGGTTGCGGATAACGCTGAGCGCTCTGCATACCAGTGATGATCTCAACAGATTACTCGAGGTACTCAAACATGCCTGAAAATATAACGGAAATTATCACATTTCACGGCTGGGGGTTTTCCCCCGGGATTTGGTCTGATTGGGAGCATATTTTTGCCGGAACAAGTGGATTATCAGTAAAGCATGCTGACAGGGGGTATTTCGGTAAAGAAAATATTCCATCCTTCAGCGACTCCAGTGGAAATAAAATCCTGATGGTCCACTCATTTGGCTTGCATTGGTGTCCACAGGAATTGATCCGGTCGGCCGATCATCTGATTATAATATCCGGATTTCTCTCCTTTCATCCCGAAACACCCCGGGAAGCGCGTAAATCGAAACTGGTGCTGC
>SKRC01000278.1 GCA_007118695.1 Balneolaceae bacterium
ATAGCACCCCTGCCGCGAGAACCAGCACAAGCCCCAGGCCGATCCCCGGCGGGAAGAAGGGCAGGCAAAGCGCCACCACCGAGAGGCCGGCCAGGGCCAGAATACGGCTGTGCTCGTAGCGCACGCCCATCCAGCCAGTGCCGGGCACGGCCGTGGCCTCGGGCGCCGTCCACCAGGCCATGCGGTGCAGCCGCCGCAGCGCCTTCACCGTGCGCCAGGCGTAGCGGATGAAGACGAAGTGCAACGTACCGACCACAACCAGCCCGATCAGCAACAGGAGATCCGGCACACCGGCCAGCGACCCAAGCACCCCCACGCCGCCCAGCAGCAACGTGAGCAACAGCATGAGAAAGGCCGTTTCCCCCACCGAGTAGCCAGCTCGCAGAAAAATGTGGTGCAGGTGCTCGCGATCGGCATGGACGGGGTTTCGCCCCTTCATCGCACGCCGGACCATGAGGCTGACGGTGTCCAGCACCGGGAGCGCAACGACCCAGAGCAGCCCCATGGGGCTGACCGGCGGGCTCTCGAGTTGAGCAAGCCGAATCACGAACCAGGCAATGGCAAGCCCCAGCATCATGCTGCCGGCGTCACCCAGGAAGACGCTGGCGCGCTGCCGCCATGGACCACGGCAATTGAAGCAAAGGAAACCGACCAGGGCGGCGCCCAGGGCAGCGATGGCAGTGCCAATCGCAGGCTCCCCCGCAAGCGCGGCAATCACCAGCAGCCAGAGGAGGATCGCGCCGCCCACGAACCCGGCCAACCCGTCCAGGCCGTCGATCATGTTATAGGCGTTGATAAAGCCCACCATCGCGAACACGGTGAACGGAACGGCAAACACACCCAGGCTCAGAGTGCCAATGCCCGGGTAGAGCCCCAGGTGGGGGATCACCAGCCCCCCCCAGACGACCATCAAGAGGGCGATGACGGCCTGGGCCGCCAGCTTCACCCCGCCACCCAGGTCATGGCGATCATCCGCCATGCCGCATGCGGTAATGAGCAAGAGCCCCACAAGCAGCGGGACGAACTCGGCCCGGCCCTCCCCAGCGACCAGCAGGCTTGCGATAAATCCCAGCAGCACGGCATAACCGCCCACCAGCGGCGTAACGGCTTGGTGGCGCTTGCGACCGGTGGGGTGATCCAGCAGGTGGAGCCGGGGAGCCAGGCGGCGCAGAGGGAACATGGCCGCGACGGCCACGGCAAGCGCGAGGATAACCGGCAGGAAGGTGAGCGGTTCAATCACGCCCGGGACCGTCCATGGAAACGCAGCAAGAATGACAGACCCGACATCGATAGCAGGCCACGTCCACACTCCCTTGAAACCCTACAGCCGACGGCAGGCCGAACCGATCACGCCGGGACGAACGCGTCCAGGCGCAGAACCCAGCGCTGCCAGCGCATCACGGATGATGGGCCGGTAGCATACGCTTTCGCCCCGCCGTCGTCAGTGGCCAAGGATACACTTGGGATAGCGTGTCGTGTGGCGGGCGGACCCCTTCGGCATTCAGCTCCTCCGGAGTGCACCGGCGAGCGCCGTTGGGTTACCCTGTCCGTGTGTGCTGGCAATGGAACGCGAAGTGAACGTGAAACACTGGTACGCCGTACACTGCAAGCCCCTGCAGGATGCCCGGGCCGAGCAGCACCTGCGGAATCAGGGATACGAGGTATTCCGCCCGAAGTTGCGTGAGCGGCGTCGTGGCGCCTCCGGAGTCCGGGTGGTGACCGGCTCCCTCTTCCCCCGGTACCTGTTCGTCCAGCTCGACAACCTCCACCAGGACTGGGGGCCGATCCGCTCGACACGAGGCGTGGCCGGCCTGGTGCGGATGGGGGGCACCGCCCCGCCTCTGCCCGACAGCCTCGTACAGGAGATCCGAAGTCGGCTGGACACGGACGACTGCCTGCACCCACGGCCGGACTCCCCCTACCGGCAAAACGAGAAACTACGGATCGTGGAGGGACCGTTTTCTGGCCTCGAGGGGCTCTTTCAGACCAGAAGCGGCGAAGAGCGCGTTGTCCTCTTGTTGAATGTGATGCAGCGAACGACCCGCATTACGGCACCCGAGCCTGCCGTGGCGCGTGCGTGACCTTGTAAGTACGGTTTCTCGAACCGAGACGGGATCGTATCTCTGTCGCACAGGCTTGCAAGGTCTGCCACCAGCTCGGCATAGTCCCGGCAGCACGAATGGCGTCGACACAAGAAACGCTGGGGGGCGGACACGAAAACTGACTCATGGGGTCACTGCATCCCAGGCGGTAGCGTGCCCGGACCCCGGCTCTCCCATCGACCCAGGCGCCACCTTCGCGACATGACAACGTCTGACCAGATCCATTGCAGCGTCATCGTGCCCGTCTACGAGCACTGGCATCTCATACCCACGCTGCTGGGTTATCTTGGTGCGCAGAGCGTTCCGCAGCAGGACTTCGAAGTGATTCTCGTAGACAACGGCTCCAGCCGGTTCGACCCACCAGACCACCTCGCGCCTAACGTCCGCATTGAGCAATGCGAGAAACCCGGCTCCTACGCGGCCCGCAATCACGGGGTACAGTGCGCAAGGGGCCACTGGCTGGTATTCACCGACGCGGATTGCCAGCCGCATACGGACTGGCTGGCGCGCCTGGTCGGCAGCGCCTCGGAACCGATTGCGCCGACTACTCTCCGGGCAGGCGCCGTGGAGATGCGAGCTGCCTCCGACAGACCGAACGCCTACGAGATCTATGACCTGGTGAAGGGCAT
>SKRC01000261.1 GCA_007118695.1 Balneolaceae bacterium
TGCAAGCAAGTGATCATCCAGGACCACCCCGGGCACTACCGGCCGTTCCATTTCTGTCTGCAGGTTGTTCATGGCTTCGACCACCATTTGCTCAAACTGGTCACGCTGCGCCTTCGCCTCTTCAAACAGCTCTGAACTGTCGCCCGGGTTAAGCCCGCCATCCACAACAAGCGGGTCTGTCTTGATCTGGAACCACCCGGCAAGGCATGGTTCAAGCGGACCGGCCGAAAGGCACCCCTCGCCCATACCGAACAGCTCGTATCTTTCTCCGCGCTTGACAAAGGCACCTTTGATTTCTGCAGTAACTGTGATCCCGGCACTGATCTCTCCATTGCCAATGACGTAGGCGCCCAAAGGCATATTTGCCCCTTCGTAGGTGAGATACCAGATGGATCCCTCGATACTTGCCTCGATCTTGATAACGGGTGGATCCAGACTGGCCCAAAGGTCCACTTCAAAAAGGAATCCGTCGTTGCTAGCCAGCAGGGTTGCACCGCCTCCGATGATTCCACCATAGAATTCCATTTCTACATCGCCCATGAGCCCCCAGACCACATCATTTTGTGATTTCGTGAGCATGAACTGGATGCCGTCTCCCTTGGTGCCGCCGGACATCATCGGCATCATGCGAAGGCTCGCCTGCAGGTTGACATTCATGGTGATGGCTTCCGGATCGTTGGGATTCCGGCCTATCTGCGCCGATATCCCTCCGCCCGCGAGAAGTCCTGGTGCCGTCTTGCCGTCAAGCCCCATGATGGTGCCGTCGGCATCCATGTAAAAGTAGCTGTTTGTGATCTCAAGGAAGGTGCTTCCCTGGAGCAGGCTGGCTCCGCCTACACCCAGGATTTCCAGCTCGGCCAGCAGGAGCACGGCAAACGATATGTCGCCGCTGCCCGGACGGGTTGCCCCGGCCCGGTCGATGCCTTCGGGCGGATCCTTTCTGAAAAAACTCACCGCATCGGTCACCATGTTAAGCATCTGGTTTGTCGGGTTGTAGAAGAATCCACCGCCAAAACCGGTCAGGGATACCACGCCTGGGACTATTTGTATGCCCATGCTGGCACGTACCGCCGCAAACACCCCGAATGACAGTTCGTCTTCCATGTTTGAAAAGGTGCCTGCGATCATGGCACCGACCGATTGATCACCGACGGCCAGGTTTCCGGATCCCGCTGCCAGCAGCGTGATATTGCCGCCGCTGGTCTGGTAGAGCAGATTGGCGCTGGCCTGGAACAGGTCCCCAAGCCCCACCCCGAACCGCTCCACGCTGAAAGTGACATCACCCGCTGTTGTGCGATAAAACAGGATCTGGTGGATTTCACCACTAAAGGCACCGTTCGGATTGTTGCTGGATCCGCCAAGTGTTAATCTGAGCGCCGGGTTTCCACCGTTTTGAGAACCGCCAGCGGTGGTCACAGGGGTGTCGTCCTCATTCTCATCTGCGTCTAATTGATAATCATCGCACGGGCCAAAACAGAGAAACTCAACGACGTTAATTTCCTGGGTGGACTCCTCTGCACTTTGAAGGTCCTCTGGTCCGGCATCAAAGCCGTCGGCAATGGTGAGCACGAATCCGTCATCGTCTTGTTGCCGGATGAATCGTCCCAGCTCCAGGGTGGCAATATCCATGAGATCGAATTTTGCTTCCCCGCTGAAGTTGCCGATATCCGTGAGACCCTCACTGGTGATGGTCATACCCGTGAAACCAACTTTTCCACCTATTCCCGTGATGTCAATTCCGGCCTGGCCACTCAGGACAATCTTGAACGCCTCCTCATTGGAGGATACCACATCCCCATCGATATCGATCTCAAAAAAGCTTTGCTTGAAGCTGAAACCGACATTGCCTGTGGCATTGTACATGATCAGCGGGTCGCGATCCATTCTGACCGAAATGCCTGGTTTTTCTGCCAGGTTGCCCGGTTCGCCGAAAAAGATCCGGTCTTCGCCAAATATGGTGACGCGGGCGGCAACGGCAATCTCCGTCTGAGCCAGCTGCAACGGATTGATATTGATCAGCTGGTCGGTCAGGGTGACGGCGATAGATGACCCCAGGTCAACCGTGTATTCTTCATCGGGATCAAACCCGGATTCCGCATTGATTTCAGAATTGAAGTAAACGGCCTTCTGGGCGTCGCGTCCGACTTCCAGGAACAGCTCGCCATCCACATCAAGCGGATCCGGAATCTGGAATCCGAGGGTTCCGCTCAGGCTCAGACCGGTCTCCTCTTCCCGCGAAATCCCCAGGGACCTGAGAACCAGATATTGCTGCATGATCTCTACCTCGTCGGCAGCTATGGACCCTATACTGAAATAGCCTTGCGTATTGACTTGCAGATTTTCGTACTGCAGTGTTTTCTGGAGGAAAGTCAGTTCGCCGCTGGAAACCGATGCCTCAAAGGTGCGTCCTGCAAAAGAGAGCTCGGGTCCGCTCAAGGTGCCTGTCAGCGCGCCCGAGAAGAAGTCGAACTCCTGATCGGGCAACTGCGCCGTGGCCGCACCGAGCCGGAGCACAAGCTGCGGACTCGACTGCAGGTTCGTGGCACCAAATTCAAGGTCCTCCACAGAAAAGGAGAGCTGCTCGCCGATCATCTCCTCGAAGGACACCGTACCGTTTACTTTGACAATGAATTCGTTGTTGCTGACCTCGAAATCAAACGGATCGTGCTCATCAAATTTCAGAAGAGCGCGTCCCAGCTTCACCTCTGGTATCGTGCCCA
>SKRC01000076.1 GCA_007118695.1 Balneolaceae bacterium
CTGTGATGAACTTCCTGAAGCAGGATCTCTTTCTCCTTTAATGAATTTTGAATCTTGTTCCTTGAATTGACCAGTTCGGTAACATCTACCGCCTCTACGAATATGCCGTAAATATGTCCGTCATCATCGAAGAGTGGTTTGCAGGTATAATTGAGGAAGTGTTCAGCCAGCTGCCCATTGCTGTCGACAACCTCCACCCTCTCTTCCTCAGCCACATACGATTTCCCGCTGTTGTAAACTTTCCGCAGGGTTTCTGAAATTCCCTGACTTTTCATTTCCGGTAATACATCATCAAAATTTCTCCCGATAATTTCACGCCCGCCAATCAGTTTATGATAGGCTGAATTGGCCATAATAAATTTAAACTGATCCCCTTCCAGCAGGGCAATGCCTGTCGGAGACTGGGCAAACATTTTTTCCAGTTTCAGTTTTGATTTTTCTGCTTCCTTGCGGGCTTTTTTCTCTTTCTCGAACAATTCGCTGATGCGAACTTCGAGTTCAATTCTTTCACTGATATCGATATAGATGCCGTATACCGCTACAACTTTCCCGGCCATTTTAACCGGAACCGTTCCAAGAAGAACAGGCAATTCTGATCCATCCTTGCGTCGTCTTACCGTTTCCTGTTGTGTAGCTTTCCCATTTAACACCTGCTCATTAATGCGTTCAGCATCTTCTCTCAATTCCGAAGGACTGATGAGTTCATCAACGCTATTGCCGAGTATTTCCGGGCTTTGAAAACCGAACATCCGTGTGAACTGGTCATTCACTCGCTCAGCCTTGTTTTCCGTATCCGACAGGACGATACCAATCGGGGAATTGTTGAACAATTGGGCCATCAATTCATACGTGAACTCTTTTTCCCGCTCGATTTCAATATTTTCCGTGATATCGATTCCGGTGGCTGCAATGTAAACTTCATCTTTACTGTTAAAGCGATTGCCCCGGAATTTATAGATCCTTCTGTCCCCATTTTTTTTCACCAGGGTGGCCTGAACCTCACCCTTTCCATGTTCTCTAACCTCCGTGAGTGCTTCGATCACATTTTGATGATCTTCCGGAACGATAATATCGAAGATACTTTTGTCCAGGTCTGCAGGATCGTCGTAGCCCAGTTCAACTGTGAAACCGTTGTTAAAACGGATTATTTGTGATTGCTCATCCAGCAGCACAAAAAGCCCGGGGAGGCTGTCGAGTGCCGTTTCATTAAATCGTTTTTCCGTTTCAAACTTCTCTTCCACCTCTTTTCTGGCCGATATATCCTTGAACATGGTCAGGGTTCTCAGGTGCCCGGTTTCATTGCGATATATTTTGGATGACAACTCTACAGGTATCCTCTTACCGTATTTGTCAATCATGGGGAGTTCACCCTGGAATTCACCGGTTTCCGCATGTTGCTCAACCGCTTCCCTTGACTGCGCACTGCTGATGTCAATCACTTCATTTCTGTGAATCTTCAGCAGTTCCTCTTTTGTGTATCCAAGCAGATCCAGGGCAGCAGGATTGGCATCCAGAATATCTCCGTCGGGCTTGCCGATCAGAATCGGCATATCCGCTTCCATAAACTGCTGTTTGTAGCGTTCCTGAGATTCCCTCAGTGCAACCGTTGTCTGAATCAGCCTGGATACATCCTCATGAATGAGCAGAAAAGTGTCGAGCTTGTCATCAGCCGGGCGGACCGTTACTTTATACCAGTTTTTCTGATTTGAAGAATTTATAACCGGGTAGGTAATATGGAAATCCGGTTCTCCTTCAATAACCTGGCGTATCCCAAGGATGATCTTCAGCGCAAAGTCATTACCATTTTCAGCAGCTCTTGCCAGGTAATCAAAATAGTTTCCAACGCTGTATTCCCGTCCAAAAAATCCATTTGCCTCTGTTGTTCTCCCTTGCCACTCCCGATTGACGCAGAGAATATTGCCCTCTCTGTCCAGTATTGCTACCAGTGCCGGATAGGCGTCAATCATCTTTTTTTCTGTTACTGAAACTTCCATATTTCTGTTGAAATCTAAATCTGATCATGATCCGGATCTGTTTTTGGAAAGATTTCTGTGGCCGTGGATCTATACAGGTTGAATTTCCAATGAAAGCGTAACCGGATCGTATGTAATTGCCATTATTCCAATAAAAGTCGTTCGACTCATTTGGCTAAAGAAAGGTGGGCATATATTGATTTATAAAACAGACGTGAATAACCTATTTCATACTAGGCAGTTTTCCCTATTGTGCTTTTTCCCAAAAAGCTGAAAAACCTCTTGTGATTGGAACTTTTTCGAACTGCCTGACCCGGGCTCCTGAACAACCGTAATCCAGGCCTGTTCACTCAAATTCCGCAAAGGTTTAAAAATTGGCCCCATTTGTCTGCGAACACCCCACAAGCTGTACGGGACTTTTCCGCTGCCATTTTACCTTCGCCTTCCTGAAGAAAAATTTCTTGCCGGGAAATGCCGGTAAGTGTATGAACGATCATGCCATGACACTCGTGTTGAAACAATAATTTCCGGGTTTGAAACCACCGGCGCGAAATCAATCCCTGTTTAAAATAACTGTTTTTCCTGCGGCAACATCTTCAATTGCCTGAATCATAAGGGATTTATGAGAATTTGAATGCATATAGCCGTCAAGGCCGGCCTGCATCAGCGGTTCAATCAGTTTCAGGTTTTTATAAAAATGGATGCCTATCAGCAATGAATCCGGAAAATCCCGTTTAAACCCTTCAATAAACTCCGGGGCTGGCCCCGGCGCATAGGCTAAATCCACCAATACCAGATCCGCTCGGTCTATCGCCTGTTTAAATTCCGATGTATTTGTGTTGTCAACTGATAAGACAGACACTCTTCTGCCGTCCCCGTCATCGAGCAACTGGCAGATAATCTCCAGTCGATCGGGCTGGTCTCCTACAATCGTAATGTTCATTCCTCAACCTTTTGCTTAAACATTAAACTAATGATGAGGAATGATTATGGCTATACGCACATATACCTAAATGCAGGCCATTTGTTATAGGTGAAAATACCTATGGCGATTATTGATCTTTTTCGAAGAGCTTATTTTCAAGCGCGTACCGGACGAGGCCGGCCGTATTTCTGGCGCCTGTTTTTTGAAGGAGATTTCTGCGGTGTGCATCTACGGTCCTGACGCTGATAAAAAGTTTTTCAGCGATTTCCTGGTTGGTATGCTCCTTGACAATGAATTCCAGGACTTCCAGTTCTCTCTCGGTAATCTGAACCAGGGCGCCGGACTTGGTTTTCCCCTTATTGCGAACCAGCTCCATCATCACACTTTGGGTTGCCGTGTCGCTGAAATAATGCTGATCGTTCATCAGGGCTTCAATAGACTTTTTCAATTCCTCCCTGCCGGCGTTTTTCAGAATATACCCGGAGGCTCCGGCTTCAATCATCTTGCGAATGTGAACATCATTGTCCGACATCGTCAGTGCCAGGATTTTAATATCGGGAAATTGTTCTTTAATAGAGCGGGTAGCCTGAATTCCGTCCTTTTCCGGCATATTGATATCCATAATAATCAGGTCGATCTCATGATTTTTACAGGCCTCCAAAGCGGCTAATCCGTTTTCCGCTTCAGCAACAATATCCACTCCATGCTGTGATTCTATCAGGGTTTTCAGTCCGTCTCTGACGATTTCGTGATCGTCAACCAAGAGCATTTTAATGTTAGCCATAATACCCACTCAATTAATTGCCAGTGTTTCACCAACTGTGTTATTAATATGAACCCAATAAGTTCTTACGTCTTAATGAAGGTTAAAATATACACAATAAATATGCGATGATGAGATGATATGATAAAATGAACGCCAATATTTCTGTACCTGCTTTACCCACCAGGAAAACGGGCCGGGGTTTAGTCGCCGGCATAAAGACGGAAAAAATACAGGTGTATTATACGGCTTTCACAGGGATAATAACAGACACGAGTGTCCCTTTTCCTTTACTGGTTGAAATTTCCATTTCACCGGACAGGGCATTCACCCTGTTTTTGATGCTTGTCAATCCCAATCCCTGGTCTCTTTTCAAGCTATAATCAAACCCCCGGCCATTGTCTTCAATGGTGCAAGTCAATTGATGATCATCTAAAATCAACTGTATATCTATCCTGCTGCAACCGGAATGGCGAGCTGCATTGTTGGTTGCTTCCTGGATGATCCTGTAGATATTCAATTCAACGGACTCACTGAGTTTGATATCCCCGAGGTTGTCGCTGTATGAAATCTCGGCGTCAAAACTGTCTGAAAAATCATCAACCAGCGACTGAACGGCCAGACTCAGGCCGAAATCCTCTATCGCTTTGGGCAGCAGGTTTTGCGATATTCTGCGTGACTCAACAATGGCATTCCGCAGCAGTTTCAACCCTTTTTCATATTGATTCCATTTGACTTCAGGAAGAGAATTTAACTCTTCATAAACCGAATCCAGGTTCATGCTGGCAGCCGTCAGGTATTGCCCCAAACCGTCGTGCAGATCTTTTGCAATACGTCGCCGCTCATTCTCGCTCCCTTCTATGACTGATCCGATAATCTTCTCCTCGGCTCTTTTCTGCCTGGTGATATCGTTAATGACAACCAACCTTTGTTGATCACCTTTATAACGGATATCAAGAGCAGTGACATCAACGATTAGTTTGCTTCCATCTTTTTTCAAATGGGTTACCCCTTGGTGGTCACGCAACCCATCCGGTTTCTGCTGCAATTCCTTTTTCAGCCTTGCCACTTCTTCCGGCGGTGATAAATCCAGGATTGTTATGGATTCAAATTCTTTTTCAGTATACCCGTACTTGAGGATCATTGCCTGGTTGACCTGCAGAATTTCAAACGTTTCCGGGTCATAAATCCACATGGGATAAGGGTTCTGATAAAAAAGCCTTCGATACTGCTCTTCCGATTCACGCAATGCACGTTGAGCTTCTTTTTCAGCGGTTGCATCAATCATGGCGCCAAGCATTCGCACCGGTTGATTCCTCTCATCACGAATAATCAGAGCATTTTCGATAATATGTTTTTCCACCACCCCGGAGCCAATGAATCTGTATGATTCTTTCCATTCGTTGGCATCTGACTTCAACGCATTGTCCAGGCTTTCTATCATGCGATCCCGGTCTTCCGGATGCAGATGTTTTTTCCACCAATCAATTGCAACCGGATACTTGTCGGGATCATATCCCATTATGGAATAAATGCCTTCACTTGCCCAAAAATGTTCTGATGCAACATCGTAATCGTAAATGACATCATTTGTCAGAGTTGCAATTGCCTCAAACCGGATCCGCTCATCCTGCAGTTCCCTCTGATAGCTTTTCAATTCCGTGACATCCAGCATGGCACCAATAATGTGTACAAGGTTTCCCTCCTCATCCCGGATGATTCTGGCCGTATCCTCCACCTCCCGGATGCCTCCATTCGCGTCCAGAAAACGGTAACTGGCACTCCACTTCAGGGCATCGGAATTTTCGGCCTCCCTCATGCTTTTTATGGTTTTTTCCCGGTCCTTTGCATAAATATGATTTTCCCAGAAATCTTTCTCGCCTAATATCGCCTGCCGGTCATATCCAAAAACCGTTTCTATGCCTTCATTCCACCAAAGGGTACCTTGCGAAGCATCGTAATCCCATACCACATCACTGACGGCATCGACGGCAAGTTCAAATCGTTGACGTTCAGCCTCTGCTTTTTCCTCAATTTTCTTCAGATCGGTGATATCGATGACCGTGCCTGTAAGAACAATTTTATTGCTATCATCCCGGTATTCAACTTCACCCCGTTCCTGAACATAAACGATATTACCATCCGGTTTTATAAACCGGTACGTATGCTCCAGGGCACCTGCTTTAACCAATCGTTTATCGCTGCCTTCCAGGATATGCCTGTCATCAGGGTGAACCATCGAGATGAAATTCTCCACACTGAGATCAAACTCATCCTTATCGAGTCCGAAAATGGTATAGGTCATATCCGACCATGAGAGTTTCCATTCATCAAGTTCCAGTTTCCAGTACCCCATCCTGGCAATTTCCTGGGCTTTGATGAGCTGGTTTTGTTTTTCCGCCAGAAGTTGTTCCTGTTTTTTTCGTTCAGTTATATCAATATGGGTACCGACCATCCGTTGCGGCTTCCCGGCATCATCCCACTCAACAATACTGCCCCTGTCGAGAATCCAAACCCAATGGCCTTCTTTGTGTTTCATGCGCACTTCGCACTCATAGCTCGATACCTCTCCATTAAAATAGCGGTCTACTTCTTCTTCAAACTTCTTCAGGTCATCGGGTTGAACCAGGTTATTCCAGGTCTTAATGCTGACAGGTTCGAGTTCCTGCAGGGTGTAGCCGACAAGATTTGCCCAAATTTCATCAAATACAGTCTCACCTGTTTGCGGATGCCACTCCCATAAACCAACTTTGGCGCTGGTTGTTGTCAGCTGAAGTCTCTCCTCGTTCTCCTTCAACTCTTCCTCCATCTTTTTCCTCTCGGTGATGTCGAGCCCGATTCCGATAGACCTTGCCTCGGAAAGACGGATATTGGTCCAGGTGCTTTGCAATCGTTCCCCATCTTTGGTAATCAGTTCAAAATCTTTCCATTTTCCATCGGCTTTTCTGATATGCTTCCGGGCTTCCTCGTAGCCCTCTTCAGTTGTAATCAGTTTCAGCAAGTTTTTATCCCGGACAGCCGATTGAGTATAGCCAAGCCTGTCTTCAAAAAACCTGTTGACTTCTCCGATCCCGGTATCTTCATCGTGGATATTAATAAACACAGGCATATTATTGAAAATCGTGAGCAGTTCCTGCCTTTCCGATTCAATCTGCTCCCGCAATTTTTTCTGTTCTGTAATATCCAGGCCGATTCCGATTTGCGTATCATCCATAAGCCGGATATTGGTCCATGTGGAGTGGATGGTACTTCCATCCCGAATTTTCATATCGGTCTCTTTCCAGCCTTTACCCGGCTGGTTCATAAATTCGACCACCTCTTTTCGGTGTTCTTCGTCGGGGTAGACTTCCTTTACCAGGTCGATCTTGTCAAGTTCTTCATTTCTCCAACCGGTAATCCGTTCAAACTCTTTATTGACCCGGAATTCCGAGAGATCGGGCCGGTAAATCGTAAACATTACTGGAACGGTGTCGTAGAGCTTTTCCAGCAATTCCTGTTCCCGGTTCAATTCCAGTTCGATGGTTTTCTTTTCCGTAACATCCCGGACAATCCCGGATATCCGCGGTCTGCCGGAATTGGATTGGCTGTAATGCCCATGGCTCCAATGCCAACGCACTTCATCATGCTTGTTTCTGATCCTGTATTCGATATCGATCTCTCCCTTTCCGTCTATAGCTTTTTCGATATGCCAAGCAAACTTCTGCCGGTCTTCATCCAGTACATGGGGAAGAGAACGGTCGAAGACCGGGTTATCCCCCAGATCCAGGCCTATCACATCTTCATAATTTTCGGAGAGAGTCAACCCCCCGGTATCCAGATCCACATCCCACGCGGCCATCCTGGATGCATTCAGGGCATATTTAAGGCTTTTTTCGGTTTTTTCGAGCCTCTCCACGGCTTTTTTCCGGGCCAGTTTCATTCCCAGATTATTACGGATGGCGTTCAGGAAATTGATCGTATCCTCATCCTCGTCCAGTTGATATTTTGTAAACAGCTGAATGGTCGCCACAGGTTCACCATCAACGCTAAGGGGTATCGAAACTGCCGATTTCAAACCCGCCCCTGCAACTTTCTTTCGCCTTAAAAACCTTTTTTCCTGCCTGACGTCCGGGATCCAATGGAGTTCATTGCTGTAGTTGCCGATTCCCGGAATCCCTTCTCCTTGTTCATAAATTATTCCTCTGCTGTAGCTGCCGAACGATTTTAATAACTCATCGTCCTGATGGGACCAGGTATTCGTGCATTCCGATGTGCCTGATTCCTTATCGTATTGCCAGATTTCACCATACTGCCAGATATTTTTTTTGCAGATCACTTTTAAAATATTCTCGTAAGCCTTCTGCAAATCCTTCAATGGCTCGATAGAAAGAAAGATGTCCAGCAGCAACTCCGTATAGATTTGAAACTGCTTCCGTTTTGTAACATCCGTAATCACACCGGAAAGTCGTTCGGGCTCCCCGTATTTGTCATATTGAAGATCCCCCCTGGACCACAGCCAGCGGATACGTCCATTTATTCTGATCCGAAATTCTGCATTGAACCCTTTGGTTTCAAAAAACGATTCATACAATTTTTTAATAACATTTTCCCGGTCTTCTTCAAGAATGATATCGATCAGGTCGTCCACATTCCAGGTTTCAGGGGCTTTGTCAAACCCAAACAATTCATGGTGATTATGAGACCGCACAACATTCCCTGTCTCCAGATCCATATCCCAGGAAGCCATTGTAGCCGATTTCAATGCAAAATTCAAACTCTGTTCAAGTTTTTCCTTTTCATCCTGCTGTTTTCGTTTTTCAAGCTTGATACCTATGTCATGGCCGATGGCTGTGAGAAGCTTAAGCAGTTCTTCATCGCTATCAAGCCGCTCCCGGCTAAAGAGAATCAATACCGCGATGACATCGTCACTGACCACCACCGGTACGGATACAACAGATCGAAGGTCTGCGTCGATGGCATCATCCCGGTACATGAACCACTGATCTGTTTCAAGATTTTCGATCCACACTGATTTCTTTTCCCTGGCCGTTAATCCGATAAGGCCTTCACCATTTTTGAATCTGTAACTTTCCACTTTGGAATCAAATTCATCGAACAGCGGATCAAGCCGGTACCAGCTAACCTGTTTTTGATAATCACCGCTCGTGCCGGGTGTAAATGCAACCCCGTATTCCCAGTTTAACTCCATGCACAGGTTATTAAGTATACCCCGCAAACCTGCCTTGAAGTTTTCGGTCGGCTCCAATGTCAGCATCACCTGCAATAGCAGATCCGTATAAGCATGGTAGGTTTTCCGGTCATTAATGTCTTGGAGGATAACCTGGTGATATTCCCCCTCCTTGTCCTTATGCTTCGAAATATTGATTTGCACCCATCGTCGCTTGTTTCGGATGAGCTTTACCTTCAGCTCCAGCTGCACTGAATTTTGTTTCTTAAGCCTTTCAACGGCTTTTCTGAATTCGTCCCTGTCATATTCATCGATAAACTCGAATACGGTGTATTCGGCCAGTTCCTTGCTGTCTCTTCCCAGTATACTTCTGAAGGCAGGGTTTGAAGAAACCACTTTCATCCTCTCCAGCCTGGCGATACCAATATTTGCATCACCGAGCATGGCCTTGTATTGATCCTGGCTCATTTCCAGCTGGCGGCCCATTATATGGATAACCCATATCAGTACCCCCCCTGAAACCAATACAAATAACCACCCTTTAACCGTCTGTGCTTGTGTAATTGTGGAAGGATCCGTAAAAATCTGTTCTACAATCCGGTCCGTAAAGACAATCCAAAAAGCAGAAAACACTACATAGACAAGCACGACCTTGACTGACGGTTCGTTCAGTAATTTTTTAAGTCTGTCCATAGCTTTCAAACATCAATACAAGAGTTCTTAATTTATGGAAGCTGTTGCTGAATACAATAGAGAATTTTCAACTCCTGCCAAACACGCCTGCCCCCACATGTATGGCCTGAACCTGCCGCCGACTTGTGGCTAGGTTTTGGGCGGAGCCAATGCCAATCATCCTGTAATTTACTATAAATTTAAATTCTAATTTTTGTAAAAATATTCGTTATTGAACTTTAAAAGCTTGTTATGGGCGACAACCGGGAATACAGTAACATTAGATATTTTTAATATTAAAATATTCTAATATATTTGTATTCGACTAGCTGGCTGTACTGCTCAATACTGTTTTCGGGGCTTCGGCATCCGGCCATGATTGATAAACGGGGGTGCAGCTCTATGCGATTACTTAATCATACTACAGAATAATACTACAGAGCCACTTGCATAAGGATTAATAAAAAATCAGAACTATGAGCCAAACAAAGAGACAACAGACACTATCGCCAAGGCTTGACTATTCAGAACTGGTAATCAGCCTGTTAAACGGGGAAAAGAGAAGAGCTGAAATGTTAATGCAGGAGTTATTGCCCAAATTGCAGGAGTATCTCCGGGTTGTGATGGGAGCTGATAAAGAATCTGCAGAAGAGTGCTCTCAGCAGGCCTTCATGAATGTTTACGAGCATATCATGGCCAACAAAATCAAAGTTCCGAAATACATTTTGAGTTATTTGCTCAGGGCCTGCAAAAATGAATACATCCGGTACCAGAATAATGAGCGCCGTTACCTGAACAGTGAAGAGCCGATCAACCAGATGGTGGAACCGGCCAAACAGATACAGAGCCTGGTCGATGAGGAGCGCCAGCAAATACTCAGGGAATGCCTGGATGAATTGGATCCTGAGTCCCGGGA
>SKRC01000171.1 GCA_007118695.1 Balneolaceae bacterium
AGGATGCAAGTGAGGAACTGGAAAATGCTCATGAAGAACTAAAAGGGGAACGTTCTGATCTGGACCGGGCGATCGATGATGCACGGGACGCGACTGAAGATTCCTGGTCGGAGATAAAATCGGAGTCCGAAAGTGCATATGAAAGCGTCTCCTCCAGCTTCGAAGAATGGAGGAATGAGATAGAAAACCGGCTCTCTTCAGATCAATAATGAATAACAATTGTTAAATAAAGTTTGGATATGCCCATTCAAGCTTCAAGCTCTTTATGAAAAACCTAATAACGTAAAAGATAGAATAACATGAGATCATTACTCTATTTGGTTGCTGTTTTACTGGTAATAGGATGGCTGATTGGTTTTGTTGGATATTCTCTTGGAGGATTGATCCACGTACTGATCGTTATTGCGGTATTGGCAATTCTGCTTGACCTGATTCGTGGCAGAAGACCTGTAGTCTGATCTACAGCATTTGTTCCGCGATATCTGAGGAATATAATGATGCCAAAACGTACATGGTATGAAACTTGTTCCTATAGACAGCAGCCCGGTTTCGAAAAGTGGTAACCGGTTTATCCTCTGCAAATTATTTTGTAGCGGAAAAACCCAGGGAAGCATAAAACAAGAAGTGGTTACTGTAACATAAAACGACCTGATTTCATCATGAAAATTCCCAATAACAGGAAGAATTGTTCTCCTGTTAATTATTCTGAATTCGAAATTAATGAAAACAGACTGAAAATCGTCAAATCTAAATCTAATAGTTCTGAAAACAGTATGAAAATTATCAAACCATATAGAGAGTGCAATTCACGAAAAGAAATGCGAGACAGAATTATCAAAAAGCTGAAGAAACTGTTGTCCGAGATAAGATAACACTGACAGTAGCAATATTTGTTGATCCTGATCAACCTGACAACTTAATCGCATACTGATAAGTTATTAATCAAGAGAGTAGCCTGGGTCGTGAAAAGACCCGGGTTTTTTTCTCCGCTTAAAATGTATTCGAACTTTTATCTGAAGAAATTCATTCTACTATCACAAGTAAATAATAATCAAATACTTAATAATAAAATAAAGAGTTGGTATTATGGATGATTTGGAGTTCAAAGGTAAATAGAATGGGTGGAAAGGCAAGTTGAAACAAAAATAAAGCGATCTGACCGAAGATGACCTGAGATATGTTAAATGGAAAGAGGACGAATTATTGGGAAATCTTCAAAAGAAACTTGGGAAGACAAGACAAGAACTTAGCAGTGAACTCAGAAAATGGCTCGTTTCTTGAGCTGTTGACGAATTTCCATCATCAGCCTGCCTCATTGGTGGTATTGATCGGGAGCCATCACCATTTGAGACTTTATAATAAAAAACATGAAAAAAGTAATTGTAATCTTTTCGATAGTCGCAGGGGTATTTCTGGCAGCAATGCTTTTTTCATATTTCTATGTAAACGAATTACGGGTTTCTGAATATCTGAATGATACACTGGGAGAGGAATATCAGTCAGAAATAGAATTCATATCATTTAACCTGCTCAGCCGAACTCTTCGGGCAGAAGGAATTACAGTCAGCGGCATAAATCCGGATGAACGAATGATTCGGTTCGATATTGATGAAATATCTCTGAACCCGATCGGTATTGCAGACCTGTTGCGAGGAAAAGTATCCATCGGATCCGTAGACCTGAAAGAAAGTCGTATCATACTGGAACAAAAGGATCTGTATAAAAGCGAATTTTTTGGGACTAATCTGGAAGCCGGACCAATTCAATACGATCCGCAATGCAACGACTGTTCAATCCATTCTATAATTGGTAATATGAATATCCGGGTCGATTCCCTTCGTTCCAATTTTTGGAATGAACGCTATGAACTGAAGGCTGATTCGTTGTATTTAAATGAATCCCAGGCCAAATTTGGAATCAATACGATCTTGATTGAGCCGGCATATGGAGAAGATGCATATTTCCGTTCATTTGACTACAGAACTGAAATGTTCAGAGTTGGTATATCAGATCTGATTTTCAAAGATTTCGATTATGCCGGTTTTTATGAACAAGGAGAATTTAGCATTGAAAAAATGAGCCTGGAATCGGCAGATATTCACATAACTGTGGATAAATCAATGAAAGTTGAACCGGACCGGGAGGATAGACGCTTTCCACTGGAGGCCCTGAACGTCCTTCCATTCAGGGTTGATGTGGATTCGTTGTTGTTCCGGAATACAGATATACGTTATTCCGAATATGCGGAGGACGGTGACAAGCCGGGAACCATTCATTTTGCAAATACAGAAGCATTATTTACAAATATCCGTTCAAAATCAACGGAACCGGTGATACTCACAGCGACCAGTTATCTCGAGGAAATGGGGGAGTTTAATACTCACATAGAGATGTCTGTGGATGAATCGGGGCATCTTGTTAAAGCCCGTGGTCAACTGGGTGAATTTGATGCAACAAGATTAAACAACATCTTCGTCTACCTTGAAGGGATACAAATTAAAAGCGGACAGATTCACGAACTTGACTTCGAATTCCAATTGACCGATACATATTCGGACGGGTATGTTTCGATCCGATATAATGGGCTGGAAATTGAAAAGGTGGATAAAATAGATCTTGAAAGTGGTTTTTCAGATAGGATTTCCGGTTTTTTGTATAACCAGGTGGCACTGAGATCATCAAGTATAAATGACGGTGAAGAAGCAAGAAAAGGTGAGATATCCCATGAGAGAGAGCCCGAAAGAGGTTTCTTTAACAATATGTGGAGAAGTTTGAGAAGTGGAATTCTTGATACTATTAAACGTATCTGAATATCCGTTAATAACACAACCCGGAGAGTAATTAAAAAAATTTTACCAACGGTCAATTTTTAAACAAATGCATGCACCTTGAAATTAAAACCAACAATTAACCCGCAATGTTCACCAAGAAATTTTCCCTCAGCAAGGCGAAGCTAAACCCAATCACTGATAGAGTAAATCTAATCAAATTACTTAATCTGCAGCAGGTAGCATGGGAAACAACCTTCGGATCTCCTCATCCGACGGCCGGGCGCCATACTCGGCAATTTCAAAGGCCTCCGCATGCCGGATCTGCCCACCCCGTTCAGATCCGTACCACTTTTCCAGGGATTCTCTGACGGCTGGTGTGATTGACCGGGCGCGGGTTTCCTTCAGCCACTCAATCCTTTGCTGCCGATCCGCAGGCACCTCATCAAGCCTTCCGGCTGTCCAGGGAAGCCATTCGTACATTTGCGACTCATGGGCATCCAGGCCGTCAATTTTGATATCAAATACATCGGTGATATCCACGGCAATGTGTGGTGTAAATGGATTGGGTTGTTGGAACCTGTCCTGGAAATAGAGGAAAACAGGATTTGACTCCAGCGGAGGTGTATCAGGGGCCACATTGGGCACAATCACCAGGTAGGCGGCATCGGTGACAAGGATTCCGGTATTCCGGTGATCGGGATGATAATCATTGGGCCGATGCGAAAGAACGATGTCGGCATCCCAATTGCGAATTTCACGGATGATCTGATGGCGGATATGCAGATGGGGACGAAGTTCGGCGTCGTGGTTGTCAAGTACTACATATTCATCAATACCCAGCCGGCGGGCGGCCTCCTGCGATTCGGCGATCCGGCGTTTGGCAAGCATGCCCCCGCCCTCTTCATGATGGCCGGCATCACCATTTGTGACCGATACAAATTTTACGGCGTGGCCCTTTTTAGCGAACAGCGCAGCCGTTCCGCCAAACTGGATATCGGCATCGTCGGGGTGGGCGCCGATCGCAACAATACGCAGAGGCTCCCCGCTCTGTGAAAAGGCACCCGTTGTGATCATGAAAAGTAAAATGAGAAAAGAGAATCCGATTTTTATTCGCATAACTGTTCTGGATCTGCTTGAAAGGTTGTTAGTTTTATTATAGCTATTGGCCCTGCATATATCCGTGCAGGCTTACTTATTAACTCAACTTACGCATTTGATCCATAAGGTTAAAAAAACAGATAGCTGACAGCTTTGCAGCAATAGTGACCGCCTGTTACTTAAAGTGCGAAAGTTGAGTTAATAAGTATAAGCAATGCGGGCAGGATACAACAGATGGTGGACTAAGGAGAGTTCAGGAAGCGTATAAGCTCACGATGAAACTGTTCCGATGCTTCAAGATGAGGATTGTGCCCCACGTTTTCCAGGAGTATCAGTTCTGCATCCGGGATTGCTTCAGCGGTTTGCCGGGCCAGGTCGGCAAAATCAGGCCCGTCCTCCCTGCCTGACAGGATCAGGGTTTGGGCCTGAACATGCGGAAATTCATAGACTACCGGCTGGGAGTAGACCATCTGCCGGTTAAGAGCCCGGACCATGGCCAGCCTCGGCCAATCAGCGCTAAGAGTCCATCCGTAGTGAATCCGGATATATTTCTCGCTTGCCGGGTCCCATTCCACGTAGTAGTTTTCCACAAATTGCCGGATAGACTCATAGGTGCGATTTAATTCCGACTCGTACACCTCGTCGGTACTTTGCCAGGGACGCACAAGCCGGAAGTCACGTTTGCCAATCATGTTGACCAAAACCAGGCGGGTTGTTGATTCCGGATAAGAAAAAGCGAACCGGGTGGCCACCATGCCACCCATAGAGTGTCCCACTATGGCTGCTTTATCAATTCCCAATTTATCCAGGAGTTGGTGGGTATTGGCAACCTTCTTTTGGAAGGAGTACGGCATGATCGGCTTGGAGGAGCGGCCGAATCCGATCTGGTCAGGTACGATTACCCGGAACCCCTCGCTGCGCAGCGCTTCAATGGTCCCGGTCCAGTACTCACCGAAAAAATTCAACCCGTGCATCAAAACCACTGCCCGACCGTTTGCCTCACCCGAGGCAGGCACATCCATATAGGCCATCCGGACATCCTTGCCCATGGTGTTCATATTCATATACGATACCGGATAGGGGTATTCCACATCTTCAAGGTTGATACTCATTGCTTTCCAGTCTTCCGGTGCTTGTGCCTCAAGGTCGGAGGGTTTACTCAAAATCAGGCAGATCCCGGACAGTAAAATGAGAAAAAACCGGGGAGAAATTCGTATGGAAGGTCTATTCGGAAGCATTGGTGAATGGTTTGATACCGTATTCATGGTTTTGTTACGATTTAGATCAAGATAAAAAGTTATAAAGCTAAATTATACAAAATGTGTGCACCTGATTTTCCCGGCAAGCCAAGCAAATATTTAATAAAAACCGAATCTGAAAAAAATTTGTATAAAAATTTTGATGGCTTGTTATTTTAATACATTCAACATTAAGGAGGCCTTGCAAAATAATTTTTCAGAATTTTACCAATTTACATAATCTGATATTGTTTATTAAATTAAGAAAGACTGGCGTTTTGCGGCGCCTGTTCTTCGCGGATCAGAGAGCCGTTTTACCGGAATGTCAGCCAATTCAGTTGATTCTTAAATGACATGAGAGACTGTGAAAACACTTGATAGGTCAAAAATTGATCTGAAGATATACCATCCGATTATCTTCCAGATTGGCTTAATTCTGATTTTAGCCCTGTTCATTGCAGCATTGCAGCTTGGAGTGAATATGCAGTCTGCCAGCGAATATTCCACGGATGAACAGACAGTATATGTGTATACCGATGAGTATTTTGACAGCGGTGGAAAGGAATATGTTAAGCTCGAACAATCAAACGCCAATTATCAACCTTAAGTCACCCCGCCCAAACCACCCCGGTCGAGAGTAGCTGCACCTAAACCGGAAGATGAAATCATTGAAGATTTACATATGGCTCATGTTGCTATCGACTCAGAGCTTCAAATTAAAGATTCAGGGCCTTTACCGGTTCCACTCGAATCGATTCGGGACAGAGTCGGTTATCACCTTGCCGCTGACCAAATCCCTTTAATGGAATCCGGAGAGTATACAGGATTGAAGCGAATCCATGAGAACATTGAGTATCCGCTGCATGCCAGAAGGGCTGGCATCGAAGGTCGTGTTTATATTCAATTTATTGTAAACGAACAGGGAAAAGTGGAAGATCCCGAAGTGCTTAAGGGAATCGGTGGCGGCGCGGATGAGGCCGCAATCGAAGCCGTCAAAGAAGCCCGGTTCTGGCCGGGAATCTCCAAGGGACAACCGGTTCGGTTTAAGATGGCAATGTTCATAGAGTTTCGCCTGCATCAATAGCCCGCATTTCGCTCAGCTGCGTTAAACCGACTGCTCCTGCATCAATGAAAGGTCTGATACAGCCCCCGGCATAGGTAAAGCCCAACTGACCGGGATATAAAAAACAAGCGATTTTGTATGCTCCCAAAATCTCTGCCAATTGAAAGCAGAAAAAGCCCTGTACCTGGGCCCTCCCCGTTTATTAACCAGTAAAAATAGAGCATCGGAGGGTGATTAATTAATTTGTGGCAGTGAATTAAGGTATTCCGAAATTTCAATCCCTCCTTTAAACGTAAGATCTTCAGGAAATTTCCATTCGAAATGTTCTACCGGATTGAAAAATCCGGAGTTATCTTAATTTTTATTGGAACAGTCCTTAAAAAATTGAATAGAAGAGAGTAGCATTCAGTTCGTTGCACCTGCCGTGCAGGTTGTCAAATGAATCCTACTTTCTAATTATCAAATTACAGTTCAATGAAAACAACTCCCGGCGGCAGATCATCTTTTGCCAACTACTTAAATGAAGCGGTGAAAATAAACGGCAAGTATACGTCAAACAATGACGCAATTATTGCCGGAACCATTGAAGGAGATGTTCATGTAAAGGGGGTATTAACATTAGACAAGAAGGGATTTATTACGGGAAAAGTTATTGCAACAGAGATCGATGTTTCCGGAAAAATCCAGGGAGAGCTCAGTTGCGATGGGAAAGTAACCCTGAGGGATTCTGCCATCATCAATGGCGATATGCACGTCAAATCCCTTCAGGTCGAAGCCAATGCCTTCATTGACGGTGTGATTCACATGTCGAAAAACGGAAAAAAATAGTCCTATGTCACTACATAAAAAAATTGACTGTTATTTAAATTGCCAATTAACACAGGAAGAAATAGACGAATTGTGGGTAGAATTAATTCTGCATGATTATTTGAACTATCTCAATTGCATGGCTAACCTGAAAATGTTGAAACCGGATAGTGCATCTTCATAAAAAACCAATCCTCAACCTTTCACCCTGGTTTTATCCCGCATATCACTTCGTGGGGAAAAGATGAGCGCTACGCGGGGAAAAAATGGGCACTCCGTGGGGAAAAAATGAGTCCCGACCGCCGTCGGGAGGGAAAAGATGAGCGCTTGACGCTCACAACTATTTAATTGAAAATGTTATAACTTGTTATAATTCAATAAGTTGAGTCAATATTTGAGGCTTCAAAAAAATAACAGGTTGTTTTCCGGCGAAAATTGAGGGTTAGTGGTTTTTTTACAAAAAATATTGAAACATATTGTCAACATAGCTCTCTATTATATACAGGATAAAAGAATGTTGCATACCAGCGGAGGGATAAACGTGCAATACATGTAAATGCGATTACCATCCCATAAATCAATCCTGTTTATTGGTGTAATAAGGCGCTGAAATTGATCATTTTTAACTTTAACCAATGAGTTGTCTGAATGAGTTTGCTGAAAAATTTTATTAATGATCCGCATAATTTTGAGTCATCAATAAAGAATATTCTTGATGCTGACCGTCCGGATCTGTTCAACAAGGAATTTTTGGCAGACAACGGCTTTAAAGAATCGAGTGCAATTCTCTATGTAAATCTGTTTACCTCACTCGGTTTAGTAGACGAGGATGGACAACCCAATGACGATTACGACCGGCTCATCTCTTCAGAGTCCGAATCACGCATTGTGATTGCGGAAAAAGTTTGGCAAAAATACTCCGATCTGTTTGCCGAAGAACAGCATATCCACACAATGCCAATTGAAAAAATCAAAGAGATTTTCAAAAAAGTGTGCGGCAGTGATCATTCTGATACGTTTATCAATCTTATGTCCTCCACTTTTAAAGCACTCGTCGATTATGGCGATATGCAATCCAGAAAAAAAATGGCTGTCCTGGAAACGGTGGCAAATGGCGAACACAAAAATGGGTCAGCACACAATGATTCAGACCTGGAAATTGAAGAAAACAAGAATATAACGTCCATCTTCAAAGATCCGGAATCGGAGCAATCAATTGCTGATGAAGATCATACGATAGACGACGACATCCTGCAGGAACTGGTTGAAAAGGATATAAAAGAGGAGTCCGAAGCAAAGGAATCAAACACTCATACTGAAGAAGTTAATGAGGCCCCGGAGACTGAAACCCATGCAGAAGAGATAAATGATACCAGGGAGCCCGGAGGCCAGGAAGAAGATATTAATGAATCGCAGGACTCCAGGCGAGAGACGGAAAAACTGAATCGGGTTCAGGAGTCAAAAGTTCAGACAAAGGAATTCAGTGAGGTAGTGGAATCTGAAGTTCAGATAAAAACTGAAGAAATCGAAGAGGCAAAGAACCTGCCTGATGGCAAAAAATCCGATCATCCTGATTCGGATGGCGACAAACAGATCCCCGATGCACATTTGCCAAAGGTACTATTAAAAAGGGCTGCTCTGCTGCAAAAACTCAATCGTACGGATGAGGCAATTGAAGCACTCGATCAGATCATAGAGTATTTTGACCATTCGGCCAACCCCGACCGCGATGAAGTCGTCTCGCAGACCCTTCTCCGGAAGTCGGAAATTCTGGAAGCAAGCGGCCAGGAAGAAGCCGCCCTGCAGGCCTGTGAGGAGTATATCAAGCGGTTTCACAAAGCAGAATAAACGTTTCGGCGAAATATTGTCATTGGAGCAATATTCCTGTCCCCAGGGTGAAGTCCATGAATTCATTATTACAGTTCCGCAGCCGGACGTAACAATGCGCAGTGACTGCCAACAGCTTACTCTTTCATTTCCATAAGCTCCTTCATCATTAAAGCGCCATATGAAAATACATTTTCAGCAAACCTGCCTGCCGATACTGAACCTGCAAAAGCCTCATTTTCCGATGAAGCCCGCTATAAATATGAGCAGCTCCATTCAAAATGATATGGATGAGCGTATGTCAACCAAATTTAATGGTGTAACAGAAGAGTGATCAGCAAGTTATAGCTGGATTCGGAGGTGAAACCAAACTAGTATTTTTCTGAACCCAGGTAATCTTAGCCGGTTGTATCCCGATTTCTTAGCGCCTGACTGGTCTGAACTGATAATATCGGAAATATTCAGCGAAGCGTGTCTTTACGAACTTACTGACTCTCTCTTCCCTTTTCACACTGCCATTGCTAAATTCCTTTATTCCGGAATACATTAATCCCATCATGTCTGATCAAACCCAAAGAGCTATTGATGCCAAACGGAAACACGAAGAAAGCTGGATGCGCCTGGATGAAGTCGTTGCCGTCGGGGTAGGTATGGATGACAATCAACCGGCTATTATCATCTCAGTGAAAGCTGCTGCTGATGATATCCGCCGGCAGATACCATCTCGAGTCGAAGGAGTCAAGGTTGTCATCCGGCAAACCGGCGAGATCAAAGCACAGTGAAAAATTTTCGTCTGGTGTAGTTATCGGTTCATTGGTTATTGGTGATCACGGGCCATCTGGCAGAAGGTTTTCCTGATAACAAATTATTTTTAACCAATAATAGTACGGCTGCAGCCAAACCTGTTTGATGTATTTAGAATCACTATTCGAATTAAGTAATCGCAACATAAGTAAATCCTTGTCAGCCGGCTACCATCAACTGGTGAGTTCGTTTACGTGTTCTTTTCTCAATTGTCGAATCTTTTCTCTTTAGTTATTGAATTATGAGCCTGTATTTATTTAATTCAATTACATCCCCCAGCCATGACATTTTAAGTCCCGGGATAAAAATGAACTATGATCGTATCCTATAATTCCAATTTATTGCAACTTGCATACATACTGACTAACAGTCTCTGATTTCGACTGACATTGCCCCTGTACGTCGGAATTTTTAAAACTAGGTCTGCATGCAGACCAATGCTAACGACCTGCACTTTACAATCCAAATAGATAGGGGGGCGTAGATCTGCTCTGCTTGATCCTTAATACCTTAAACTTAAACACAAATCCAGGAGAAACAACATGGCAAAATCTATTGAAGAAATCCGCCCGGTTTTAACTAAAGTACGATCTGAACTGTTTAATAAAGCTAATGTAGTGGCAACCGGTATCGGTTATAAAATCACTAACGGCCAGAAAACCGATGAGTTAGCGATTATCTGTTCTGTTGGGAACAAAAAATCTCTCAATAAACTCCGGGCTAAAGAC
>SKRC01000035.1 GCA_007118695.1 Balneolaceae bacterium
ACTGGTAACTGGTAACTGGTAACTGAACACCCCACAAATTAAAGTGCTGAACGCACTTCAATTATCTCCCCGCAGCCTGTCCCGATTTTTCGGGGAGGGGATAATGCCAACTGCCACTGCAACTGCCACTGCTAACTGCCAACTTCTAACTGTTTACTGATAACTGATAGTTGATAGCTGAATTGTATTGAATACAGAAAAACCGGCACAAGGATAGATTCATCCTTATTGGCAATCCCCTTGTGGTAAAACGATCAATATTATAACGAAAAAAGCCCTGCACATCCGTGCAGGGCTTTTAACAGCGGGGATTAACCTGTCTGCAATATCGTACTATCTAATCGTTGTTGTCATTATCGTCTTCATTATTGTCATCATTCTCGCCATTGCCGTTCTCCGTATCAAGTTCAATTTCCCCCAGATCGTTTGTTTCACCGGCAACTACCTCAACATCATCTATTTCAGTTCCAATATATCCGTCTTCACGGGGATCAACAGATACCGTATAGAATCCCTCTTCGAGCCCTACCAACTGAAACTCACCGGTCTCTTCATCGGCGTAAGTGGTCGACAAGGTATCTTGTCCGCTTATTGCATATACGGCCGCTCTTGCCTCAACCGGAAGCACCGTTCCGGAAATATTGCCAACATTATCCAGGATGGATGCACGGATTACCGGCTTGAGCAGGTACGGTGTCGGAGCATTTCCCTGTCCTCTTTTTACAACCGATCGTTTTGCGTCAAAATCGAGCATGACAATCAGTTCACTGCCATTTTCGATTTCTGCGTGAATATTCAATTTAACTCCGGTCTGCTCACCGCTTGGAACAAACATCTCGTAGGTCTCATCACCGATTACAACATTATTGTCTTCCCGGCTGACAATCAGCCTGATCTGATTATAAAAACCGGCTTCAAGTTCAGTCACTCCCAGGGTTTCAAATTTCCCGTTAATGAGTTCGAGCAGATTATATGACTGATTCGGCTCCCCGACGACTATCCAGCCACCATTTTCGCCATTTTCACTGTTCTCACCATTTTCGCCGTTGTTACCATTATTCTGGCGTTTTACTTCCACCCGTTCTATAAATACATTTACTTCATCAAAATCATCCGGGGCATCATGCATCCGGACTTCCATTGTCCCGAATCCGGGGGTATCCGGTTCAGGCGATGAACCCAAATCACAACCGGTTAAAAAAATTAGTCCTGCTATTACAAGAAATACGTTCAGCTTTGTCAGAATAGTTTTAATCATAATCCTACAAAATTGTTTTTGTTAAAGATTGGTTTGCTGGTTTGAAGATGTGACGATTGAAAATCCAATTGGTTACATCTTTATACGGTTTAAGTTATGTTTATAGCCCGGTTAACTTGAATTGTTTCATTTTCGGATGGTTTTGGAATGACAGTCCTCCATGAAAACCGCCCCCAACTTCGCTTTCTTCGTGAACTTTCGTGACTTCGTGGCCTGCCCACCCCTCATAACAGGCAAAAAAAAAAGCCCTCCGGAGACGAACCCGGAAGGCTTATTCTAAGTTAACAGGAGTTGCCACGATTATTTGACGAACAACATCTCGCGGTAAATCGGAAGTGGCCAGTAATCATCGGCAACATATCGCTCCAGGAAATCAACAGCATCGCGAACTTCGGTCATAACCGGTATGATCTTGTCACGATATTCGGCCGTCTGCTCCAGGGCAGTTTCGGCTTTCAGAGTTTCCTGAACCTTGCGGAGTTTGTCAAGAGCTTTGCCAAGATTATCCAGGCCTTCACTGACAGTTTTGAGCATCGATTCAGCCCCACTGCTCTTGATACCGATCTCCTTGCCGTTTTTAACAACATTGGAGAGCTCTTCCAGGTATCTTACAGCGGCTGGATAAACCATGGTTTTGGCGATAGCCTCGGTTGTATCTACCTCAATGGTCAGCGTAGTTACGTATTGCTCAGCCCAGATTTCAAGGCGCGATTCGATCTCTCTTTCATTGAGAACACTGAATTTTTCAAACAGCTCGATATTCTTCTTGTCCCTGAGCTTTGGCAAGGCATCGGCTGTCGTTCTCAGGTTCAGCAATCCACGCTTTTTCGCTTCTTTCTGCCAATCATCTGAATATCCGTCACCGTTGAATACGATGTCCTTGGACTTTGCGAAAGTTTCGGCCAACACTCTGCTCAGAGAAGCCTCCAGTCCATCCTTCTCGATCGTTTTCTCAAGTTCGGTGCAGAGCTCATCGATGGCGTCAGCCACAATCGTATTCAGAACCACAATAGGAAATGAAATTGACTGGCTGGATCCGACAGCACGAAACTCAAACTTATTGCCTGTAAAGGCAAACGGCGAAGTTCGGTTTCTGTCTCCGGCATGAAGCGGCAGATCGGGTAAAACAGGTGTTCCCAGGCCGAGCAGGCCACCCTGCTTTGATTTTTTCAGCCCCCCATTCAACATCTGGTGGATGATATCTTCGAGCTGCTCACCGATATATGCCGACATGATGGCCGGCGGCGCTTCGTTGGCCCCCAACCGGTGGTCGTTTGCAGCACTGGCAATAGAGACCCTCAACAGATCCTGATGCTTATACACTGCACGCAGAACAGCTCCGAAAAAGAACAAAAATTGCATGTTTTGATGCGGGCTATCTCCCGGCTCCAGCAGGTTTGCACCGGCATTGGTGGATAACGACCAGTTCACGTGTTTCCCGCTACCGTTCAATCCATCGAACGGTTTTTCATGCAGGATGCACTCCAGTCCATACTTGCGGGCTACCCGTTTCAGGGTGATCATCATCAATTGCTGATGATCGGCTGCAATATTGCAGGTTTCGAAAATCGGAGCAATTTCATACTGGCTCGGGGCCACTTCATTATGGCGTGTCTTTACAGGTATACCCAGCCGGTAAAGTTCACGTTCCGCATCCAGCATAAACGATAATACCCGCTGAGGGATAGAGCCGAAATAGTGATCGTCCATCTCCTGGCCTCTTGGAGGCTTGGCACCAACCAAAGTGCGGTTGGACGTCATAAAATCGGGTCTGCGATAGAAAAACTCCTGGTCAATCAGAAAATATTCCTGCTCGCATCCTACCGTCGATACCACGCGCCGTGCATCCTTGCCGAACAGCTTCAGGGCACGCAAAGCCTGTTTGTTGAGGGCTTCAACGGAGCGCAATAAAGGTGTTTTGTGATCAAGCGATTCGCCCATGTACGAAGCAAAGGCAGTTGGAATTGCGAGATAGGTTCCATTCTGATTTTCAACCAGGAATACCGGTGATGTAGGATCCCAGGCCGTATATCCCCTTGCTTCAAAGGTCGGACGCAAACCCCCGCTTGGAAAACTGGAGGCATCCGGCTCACCCTGAATGAGATCTTTTCCGGAAAATTCGGCAACAGCTCCGCCCCCTTTATTCGGAGTGATAAAGCTGTCATGCTTTTCAGCGGTTGCACCTGTCAGCGGCTGAAACCAGTGAGTGTAATGCGTTGCCCCTTTTTCGATTGCCCAATCTTTCATAGCAACGGCGACTGAATCGGCAACTGAAATATTCAATTCCTGTCCTTCCGTTATGGTTTTTTCCAATTGCTTCCAGACTTCCTTTGGCAGGCGATCTCTCAAACCATCAAGGCTTAATGTATTCTCACCAAATATTTCGGTGATTTTCATATGCTTAATCCCGTTGGCACCGGGTTTCCAGTTTCGCGCTGCAGCTAGTGTATCGTATCTTTGTGTTGTGTGCGGCATTGGTTGTCGAGTCTTGTTGTTGTGTTCGGGTTCAAAAATTATTCCAAGCAAAATATAGGGTCATTTTAGATATACTCAAAATATTTTAACCAAAATTTTATTAATAATTAACTCTAATAGGCTTCAGCACCCTCTTTACTTTATTTATTACGGCTGGAAGGGCTTTTCTCAATACGGTCACATAATATATTTCAGATTTCGGACAGCGGAGCAATATTTTTTTAGGCATTCACTTTTTAGCTATCTTTTTATTAACAAAATTAAAAGCGGTTCCATATTTTTTTCTACATGACAAACTGGAAAATTTGGCTTTCAGCTGCGCGTCCCCAAACACTTGCGGCCGCTTTTATCCCGGTTTTAGCAGGTGCCTCTCTGGCCTGGGCCCATCACTCATTACACATTGCCGCCAGTGGGGTTGCGCTGTTTTGTGCCCTTGCCATCCAGGTCGGCACAAACTTTGCCAATGACTATTTTGATTTTAAAAAAGGAGCTGATACGGATGAACGGATCGGCTTTCAGCGCGCCACCGCTTCCGGGCTGATCCTCCCGGAATCCATGCTGCGTGCCACCATCCTGACAATGGGTATTGCATTCCTGGCCGGCCTTTACCTGGTCTGGATCGGAGGCTGGGTCATTTTTTGGATCGGCATCTTTTCTTTGATTTTTGGCATCCTCTATACCGGCGGCCCCTTCCCGTTGGGATATAATGGCCTGGGTGACCTGTTCGTCTTTCTGTTCTTCGGCTTTGTTGCTGTAATGGGCACTTATTATGTAAACACGCTTCAGTGGTCCGGCGAGGCTTTTCTTGTTTCCATACCCGTCGGGGCATTATGCGTAAATATTCTGGTCGTGAACAACCTCAGGGATATTGACCAGGACAGACTTACCGGTAAAAAAACCCTGGGTGTCCTGTTTGGTGAACGAATACTGAAGCTCGAGTATCTTGCGATGATTATGATCGCATTCGCATCACTCTGGCCACTTTATACACATTTTGATTATAACCTGGCTATTTTTCTTCCCGTGCTGGGGTTACCATTTGCAGTTTTACAGTTGAAAAGTGTATGGTTTCATAACGATAAATCAGACCTGAATAAGACTCTTGAGCGTACTGCACAATTCATGATCCTGTTCGGTATGCTCTTATCCATTGCCATTGCCCTGCAATCACCATGATCAATATTTACAGATACCGGCTTCCATTCCACTCGCCATTCAAAATCGCCGGAACTACATTTGATGTCCGTGAAGGAGTACTCCTCAGATACACGGCCGGTAATATGGACCTGGTTAGCGAGGCCGCCCCACTTCCCGGGTTTTCTCTTGAAACGTCCGGCGAGGTCCATGCATTGCTGAAACGTGAAAAACAGGGACTTCGGCAGTTTCTGGATAAAATATCGAACCCAGAGCAGCTCAAAAACTTTCTCAGACAAAAACAATTCCCCCCATCGGTCTCCTTCTGCATCAGCTGCCTGGGGCTTGACCTGATCACAGGCCGGAATCCGGAACTGCAGGCGCCACTTGCAGGGCCGATCAGACATCATCAGGTGAGGGTAAACGGGGTTATCGGCGCCGGCCCGGTAAAACAGGTGATCCATGAAGTCCGGAAACAATACAACAGTGGTTTCCGGACTGTCAAAATAAAATGCCGGCCTGATCCGGAAGGACTTCCCGGGGCCATACAATCCCTGAGCAGGCAATATCCGGATCTTCAATTCCGGCTTGACGCCAACCGCAGCTGGGAGGCTGACCAGGTACCCGGAATCCTTGAAAAATTCAAAGGCCTGCCTATAGAGTATTGCGAAGAACCCTGTCATTTCAGGGACCTTGAACAAATCTCTTATTTGAATAATATTTCACCGGTGCCATTGGCATTGGATGAATCAATTGAAAATATCAGCCATCTTCGAAAAATTATTGAATCGGCTGCAGTGAATATTGTTATAATAAAACCTATGTTGCTGGGGAGTGTATTGGATTTGATTGAAACATTTGCAGCTTTGGATACTCCTATTATTGAAAGGGTTTGTACCACCAGCCTGGAATCGGGTATCGGCCGGGCTTCCATTGCAAGGCTTGCTTCCGTAATAGGTTCCGGGCATTTGGCCCACGGTCTTTCAACTGGCAGTTTATTAAAAGATGATCTCACAATTACAACTCCTATACTTCAAAACGGTTCGATCGAGTTGGACAGTACCATGCCCTGGTGCATGGAGTATGCCAATTGTCACGCAGATCGATTTCTAAAAGGGTGATATATGATGAGTTCTGAAAACATGCACATACCTGACTATCAAATCCCCGATTCCGGACTGCAATTTCTTGCATCCGAAGATAACCTGTACGACTATCGAAACCTGTATTCATTTGCCGTATGGTTTAAGAATACCATCGAGCCGTTCAAGGTTAGTGAAAAACGTCCGCTGTTGATTGTTGCCGACTCTTCCGATCAACAGGTTTTCACCATTGCGGCTTGCTGGTTTTTGCAAATACCGTTTTTCCCTCTCTCACCTGCCATGACCGATCCGGAAATCGGCAATGTACTGAACAAGCTTTCTCCATCTGCAGTGGTTGCAGATTCTGAAACGAAAGCCAGGTTCCGGGATCTGCCGGTGATTCAGATTCCGAAAGAAAAACTGGGTATGATGAAAATTGTAGATGAATCGCAGTTCAGTTCGGGTCACCCGGAGAAGTGCCTCGGTTATTTTCTGACGTCGGGCTCTACAGGCACTCCGAAAGTTGTTCCTCTGAAACGGCGGCAAATACTTTTCGGAGCTCATGCATCGGCTCAAAATTTCAAACCCGATCTCAACAGGTATTGGCTGTTATGCCTGCCTATAAATCATGTGGGTGGAGTCAGTATAATCCTGCGATCCCTGCTTTATCATTCGGCAGTATACAGAATGGACCGGTTTGATGCCGACCAGGTTATTACCTTCATGTCGGAAAACACACTATTCCAGGCAGCTTCCCTGGTCCCTACCATGCTCAACAGGTTAATCAACGCCTCCAGGTTTCAAATCCATAAAGAGTTCCAGGCCATCCTGCTCGGCGGCGGGCCAATCACCCCGTCACTCCTGGAGAAATTTGCTCAAAAAGGAATGCCGGTCGTTTCAAGTTATGGCATGACAGAAACCTGTGGCCAGATAGCGGCAAATCCGCTGCTCAAGCCCAGCGGGATTTACAGGCCCAAGAAAAGTGTAGGCGGTGTCTTTGCTCCCAATGAGGTTCAGATCCGGAATGAAGACAGTAAGGTTTTGCCTGCCAATGAACCGGGTACTATATGGCTGAAAGGCCCGCAAGTGTTTGATGGTTATTTCGATAAACGTCAGAACAAGGGCAAATTTGACAATGACGGCTGGTTCAATACCGGTGATTACGGGTATCTGAACAGATACGATCAACTGTTTATTGAAACCCGGCGCTCGGACCTGATCATAACCGGGGGTGAAAATGTGATTCCACTGGAAGTAGAATCGGCACTTGAGGACCTTGAGCCGGTAAATGAAGCTGTTGTGGTGGGGGTTCCGGACTCCGAATGGGGGCAGAAGATAATCGCTTTCATCATTCCTGCATCCGGCGAGCAGCCGGAAGAAGAAATCCTGCAGGCCGAGCTGAAACAAAAACTTTCCCCTTTTAAAATCCCGAAAAGAATTATCCCGCTCGACAGTTACCCCCTAACGGCTTCCGGCAAAAAAGACAAACTCCGGTTAATTCACATGTACGATAAAGAATACGGGCAGGTGCAGTAGCAGATGGCAAGGGCATCTCCCAAGAGGGGAGAGAATTGAAGTGCGTTCAGCACTTTAATTTGTGGGGTGTTCAGTTGGCAATGGCAGTTAACAGTTAACAAGCAGCAGTGGCAGTAAACAGTAGCATGCAGTTGCAGTTGGCATGCTTGAAGGTTCATCCTCTGCCTTTTTAGTCAGCTCTCTTCCGGGTAAATGGATTTTTTGGCTGCCAGAAGCGTGTTTTTCATCAGCATGGCGACGGTCATCGGGCCCACGCCGCCCGGCACCGGGGTGATCCAGCTTGCTTTCTCACGGACACTTTCAAAATGGCAGTCACCGACCAGTTTGTAGCCTTTTTCACTGGTTTCATCGGCTACTCGATTAATACCGACGTCAATTACCACAACTCCCTCTCTCACCATTTCTCCTTTGATCAGGTTGGGCTGGCCTGCAGCAACAATCAGCAGATCGGCGCTGATTGTATGTTGCGTAAGGTCCTTGGTAAACTTGTGACAGATTGTAGTAGTCGCCTTTCCCGTACTGTTTTCACGCGAGAGCATGATCGCCATCGGAGACCCGACAATATTGCTGGCACCGACGACAACAGCGTGCTTGCTCTTTACAGGTATGCTGTAGTGTTTGAATAACTCAAAAATCCCCGCCGGTGTACAAGAGCGAAACGTCGGCTGATCAACGGTCAGACGCCCCACATTCATCGGATGGAAACCATCCACATCCTTGCGATAGTCAATCGACTCGATGACATCATGCGAAGAGAGATGACTTGGGAGTGGCAACTGAACCAGGATGCCATCCACCTTGTCGTTTGTATTGTATCCCCGGATAATCTGCTTCAATTCCCTGGCTGAAATGGTATCGGGCAGCCGGTCTGTACCGGTTTCGATACCCACATCCTCGCAAGCCCTGGTTTTGGCCCTGATATACGTGGTTGATCCGGGATCCGTTCCGACCTGAATAACCTGTAAAAATGGCCGTCGCCTGCCATCAGAGACCCAAAAATCTACATCATCCCGGACCTGCTTCCTTAATAATTCCGCTACTTTTTTGCCGTCTATCAGTTTTGCACTCATGGCACCTATTTTTCGATGTCGTATTTTTTCATCTTGTTATAAATATGGCTTCTTTGAATATCGATCGCATCTGCAGTCTGACTGATATTCCAATCATTTTCTTCCAGTTTTTTCATCAGGAAACGCCGCTCGGCCTCCTCTTTAAAGTCCTGAAACGTGGTGTTACTCGCAATCAACTCATCCAGGACCTCCTCATCCTGCTGCTTTTGCCTGACAAATTTCTGTACATCCTGTTTTGTGATTGTTTTTTCAGGCGCTAAAAGCACCAGCCGTTCCACCACGTTTTGTAATTCCCGAACATTTCCTGACCATTTCAATCCTTTCAGCTCGTGCAGGGCTTCTTCGTTAATGGAACTGCCTGAAAATGTTATATCCTCAGCTCCAAGGCGCTTCATAAACGACTCGGCCAGCAACGGTATATCCTCCCTGCGCTCTCTGAGCGGTGGCACATGAATCGGAATAACATTGATCCGGTGATAAAGATCCTCGCGAAAATTTCCATTGGCGATCTCTTCTTTCAGCTCTTTGTTTGTGGCCGCCAGCACCCGAACGTCCACGTGGATATCTTCGGCACCACCAACACGGGTTACTTTATTTTCCTGCAGTGCGCGCAGTACTTTTGCCTGGGCATCGTAACTCATATCCCCGATTTCATCCAGAAAGATTGTGCCCCCGTCCGCCTGTTCAAATTTCCCTATACGCTGCTGATCGGCACCGGTAAACGCCCCTTTCTCGTGGCCAAACAGCTCACTTTCAAGCAGTTCGGATGGTATTGCGGCACAATTTACCTCAATAAAAGGGCCCGAACTCCTCGAGCTTTTTTCATGGATCCACAAGGCAACCAACTCCTTCCCGGTACCATTTTCACCGGTGATTAAAACCCTGCTGTTGCTGGGCGCTACCTTGTTGATGGTTGCCTTGATCTCTTCGATCTGACTGCTGGTGCCAATAATGTCCTGTACACCATGCAGCTTGCTCCTCATTTGCCGGTTTTCATTGAGCAGCTTTTTATTTTCAAGTGCATTCCGGACAGATACGAGCAATCGATTCAGGTCAGGTGGTTTCTCAAGAAAATCAAACGCCCCTTTTTTAGTCGCCTCTACAGCAATCTCGATCGTACCGTGGCCTGAGACAAGAATCACAGGCACATCCGATCCGTTTTCACGCATTTTTCCGAGTACCTCCATACCATCCATCCCCCGCATTTTGATATCGAGCAATACAAGGTCTACTTCATGGGCACCCAGGGCCTCAAGTGCAGCTTCCCCGTTTTCCGCCTCAAAGACCCGGTAATTTTCATACTCGAGAATATCCCGCAACGTGTTGCGGATGCTTTTCTCATCGTCTGTAATCAGGATTGTTTCTTTTTTTAAAGACATCGCCAAAGATAATATAAACTGTTGCTCAAAAAACCTTGAAAAGAATCAGGCCGGCGGCATTTTCCAATTGCGTCAATATACGGAATAGAGATACTCCAATATACGCTGATGAACGCCATCAATCACCCCGGTCCTTAGAACATAGTTATTGGTGGCAATGGTAACCACAATATCCTGATCATGCCTGGTTCTCATATACCCGGAAATAGTGCGCACACCCGACATAAAACCGGTTTTACCATAAAACTTATCCCTTACCGGACTATTCTGGAACCGGTATTGCAGCGTCCCTGACCGGCCGCTTAACGCCAGGCTATTGTGAAAATGTTCAAAATGCTCCATGGTTTTAAGTTCGTATAACAGGTGATTCAGATCGGTAGCCCTGATGAGATTTGCCGGCGCCATCCCCGATCCGTCACGCATTCTCACATAGTTGGTATCGACCCCCGTTGAGTGTAAAAAATGCTTGACGGCCTGCAGCCCCAGATCCGTACTTCCTTCTGTATCATATCTTTCGGCTGCAACGGTCTTTAACAGCATTTCCGAATAAAAATTATTGCTGTTCTGATTTTTCTCTCTGATGATTTCAGAAAGCGGAATCGAGTGGTGGGTATAAAATACCGTATAATCGGGATCATTCCAGTTCCGGTATTGCCGGTCTGTAATGAGCTGGCCTCTCACATCAATGCCCATTTTCTGCATATACCGTTTCAATGTGTCGATATAATAGTGGGCTGGATTTGTAATGGACAAGGGTTCTGTTTCGTAATACCCTTTTGGCAGGCTGCTTCTGAGCACAATGGTATTTGTACCCAAAATCCTGCGGTAGGACTCCTGAAACGATGCATTTGGCGGTGTTATGATCTGTTCATTGATGAATTCCACATAGGGGGTGTTGAATGGATACCATTGAATATCCGGTGTTGAGCCAATCTCTCCATCTGCCAGAACCTCAAGATTTACCACATTTTTATTGAACGAGAGCGCACCGGTTTCAACACCGTAATAATAGGAGAGATCATCCCATTCCCACCCCCTCGGGTATGGCACATCATCAAAATAGCTGTCATTGCCGATGATATTTCCGTCAATTTTATTGATCCCCAGCGAATCAAACAGCTGAACCCATTCATCAAACAAAAAAAGCGGGTCGTCATAGAAATCATCATTAATCGTAGGATCGCCTGTACCCCTGATCAAAAGATCGCCTTTCCAGGTATCCCCATCCTGCTCACCGACGCCGTAGAGGGTTGTCTCGTAACGATACTCCGGGCCCAGCAGATGCAGATAAGCAGCGGAAGTCACCAGCTTCTGTGTCGAAGCCGGACGGATCAGGTTTGATGCGTTATAATTTTCGATCAGGCGCCCGATGCTGTCTGTCACCGCTACCGACCAAAATGAATTGGCAGCCGGCCCTTCCTCAATGATCGCTTTCAGCGAATTGGAAACCTGTGCCTTCAACGGGGTTGAATCAACCGTGAACAACAAGACAAACAGTAGCAACGATATGCGAATCAGAGAGTTACGCATGATGTTTAATTTTCAAAATATTTCTCCTCTTCCTTTTTAAACCGGGTAAGGATTTCCTCAGAAGTATGGCATTCAATCAATGACTCCCTGAAGGAGGTATTGTTCATTAATCTTGATATTCTGCTAAGTAATTTAATATGTGTGCTGTTTTTTGACTCCGGCCCTACCAGCATAAAGACAAGCTGAACCGGCTTTTCATCTATGGATTCATAATCCACCGGTTCGGCAAGGATTGCAAAACTGGCATAACTTTCATCAATGGCAGATGCTTTGCCATGAGGGATGCCCAGGCCTTTTCCAACGCCTGTCGACATAATCTCTTCGCGCTCAAAAACAGCCTCCCGGATGGATTCCAGTTGATCCCCGTCCACCTGCTCTTTTAACAGGTCAACCAACGTATTGAGAAGGGTTTCTTTATCTTTAACTTTTAACCGGGGCAGAACAGTATCTTCAGATAGAAGTGAATAGATATTCATGAATTTATTTAACGGTTGATGATCACTTACTAATATTTATATGCGAATATATGAACTCATTTTGACATCAATCAAAGCTAATTCCATTCATTTGAAAATTATCATAAAAATGAATGGAAATCACCTTAAATAAAGCATCGGGCGTGTCCGATCAAACCTGCCTGACGTCAGCCGATAAAAATAGACGCCGCTTGCCAGGTCCGCCGCATTCATTTCCACTTCATGCCTGCCGGGTTCTACCTGTGCATTGAACAGATTTCTTATTTTTGCACCATTGACAGAGTATAAGTCAATCCGGACCCTTATACTCTCATCTGCTTCAAACTCGATCCGGGTATTCGATCTGAATGGATTCGGATAATTGCCCAACAGCTCAAAGGGTGCTGCAATCTCTTCCTGGCCCTCCATTTGCCCGGAAACACCCTGTCTGATATCTGGCAGCAACGTATAGAGATTTTCTCCCGGACAAGCCGTAGCGCTCAGGTCGCGATGCCCGGTAATAGTGGGTAACACGGCTGACCCTTCCGGATTTACCGGTATGGATGATTGCCCATGCGGATCAATATTGTTCTGTGTAAATCGCCATGCAATCAACTCTGTTAACGCCGCTATAACTTCATGATCGGGCACCCCCGGTGAAGGAGAGGCACCCGGTTCAAACTGGCCAAGAAGTCCGACTCCCACACTTCTGCTGTTAGCCCTTCCCGCGTGAGCGCCTCTTACGTCGGTTATTTCCAGTTGCGGATTATAGCGGCCCTGGTAGATATTGCCCAGGTGATCGAGCAAAAAATTGTACCCGATGTCAAGCCACCCATTTTCATTTACATGCCAGTCCCAGATATTTCTGATTACCTGTTCCGGATCGGGCGGCCTGTTGGCTGTTACCGTATGATGGACCACAGCATGACTGATCGATATATACACGGGCTCATAGTCCGGCTCCCTCTCCTGTTCCGGCAGGTTGCCCCACCAGCCATCGCGCCGAATGATGGATGGGGTTTCCAGCACGTCCCCATGTTGAAATTGCCGGCCCGGTTCAATTCCGGCCCTGCCACCTTCACCATCATCTGCGCCGTACCGCGCGTCGGCAGCTGCAACACGTACAAACGAGAGGGCAATACCGGGTGGTGTTTTCAGTTTGATTTCAAATTCCTCGTGAGCCGTGCCATCGGGAGTTACATAAAGCATGCTCCAATACAAGCCGGAAGGTGAATCACCGGGCTCCAGATACCCGCGCGCCGGCACCCAGCCGGTCCATTCCGTCTCCTTGACGCGGCTTCTGATCTCAAGCTGAAATTGTTCGGCATCCGCCTCTCCGGTATCTGTTTCCCAGCCGATCGCCACACCTGTGAATGGTATGGGCGCATCAGCCTTCAACTGATACGTCTGAACGCTGCCGCGTGCGCGAACGGCCTCCGTGTCCGGCAGCTGATCCTCATCCCACTCGAGCCTGCTGGCCGGCAGGCCCCTCTCCTCCTCATTTTGCAATATAATTCGTGGCTCCGGCAACTCCCCGGCTTGCCGTGCATCCGCTATCTCAAAAATTGACACCAGAAGAGCCAAAACCAGGATGCAACACAAACTGAGCCGGTAATTTGTATCCGGACAGGCTGTCATAATGCATCATAAATTAGTGGAATCCGGAACTTGTTGATCTCTTCTCCATCTTTGGCGTCAATTGAAAAGAGTTCCAGGCTGATTTGTTCACCGTCAACGGCCTTATCCCGGATATCCGGCTCAAATGAAAAATATCCCCAGTTTATCCCGTCAGCCGCCGTCGTAAACGATTCGTCAATCACCTCATCCGCCTCATTCAGCACGCGGAAGTTCACCGTTCCCTCGAATACACTGGCAATGCCGCTTACCCGGAAGCCGGGGCTGACTCTTTTGCCCGGTTCCGGCTCAAAAAGCTTGATCGAGCGCGAACCATCCACAATCGGCCTGACCGGATCAGCCCCGGTGATGGTCAAAATCAGCCGGGGAGCGTCATCGCCCTGCGGTTCAATCCGGATGTCAGCATCGGTTTTTTCCACGGCCGTCAGATCGTACGGATAGGTGATTACCTGGGTGACCATTTCATCCGGTGAAGGGGCGCGAAACAGGGCTTTCACAACCAATTCGCCATTTCCGTTATGTTCAACACCTGTGATTTCGACGCTGTATCCGCCGGTCGGTTTTTCACCCCAACCCACATAGATATACATCGAGTCACCATACTCGCGGGCATGCCAAAGAGGGCTTCTGTGTAATTGCTGAAGAATTGAGACCCATTTACGGATCTCCTCAGGCCGGTCCTGCATGTTTATTCTGCCCGGCCCGGCCGCCAACCCGCTGCCGGTTCCGGTTCCGGCAGAAACCTGGCTCTCCAATCCGGCTGCATGCTCATTCTCAGGGCCGGCTGCGTGATCATTTTCCCCTGAGACGCTCTCACCGGCAACAGATTCCTCTCCCTTCGAACTGCAGGACATGAATACCGCCAGTAGCAATATCATGCAGACAAAAGGAAGCGACAGTTTCAATTTATGGACAAGCGTTGATTTCATAAATGATTCTTTCCCGGGTGTTATTTCTCTGGCAGGGGTACAGTGTATCGAAATTTATTCAATTGCCTGAATAAGATACGCCTTCTGCCAATATGTTACTTTTATATCAGAAATCAGTATTGTCCGATTTTTTCTGAAAGTGATGCCAAAATGGCTTGCTGTTGCAAATGAAGCCGCTTTTCTTTCTTTATTTCTGAAAAAAAGCCATCATATATTGATAAAAATTGCTCTCAAAGTACATAAGAGGCACTTATTCCTTCACAACTGGAAAATGTCCGGACAGTACTGATCAGAAATTAATCAAACGGCCGGCACCGTACTTAATTTCAGGCCACGCATCTTCCGGTGACGCTTGTGATAATTTTTGGTACTTTCCCCGTCAACAAAAGTTTCCTGTTATCATTATATGATTCAAGCCATATTTGCTGTTTTTAAGAAAGATCTCTACCTGGAACTGCGTACCAGGTATGCCATCAATACACTGCTCGCTTTTACCGGAGCAGCGTTGCTGCTGATCCTGTTTACCCTCAGGGCTGAACAACTCGATCCCACTCCAAGGAGCGGGCTGGTATGGATTGTGATTCTCTTTGCAGCCATGGCCGGAATGGCACGGTCTTTTGTAGCCGAAGCCGATCAAAAAACCTGGCCCCTGCTGCGACTCAATGCCAACCCGACCGATGTCTACACCGGCAAACTAATCTATAATTTTCTCTTTTTGCTGACACTGAATCTCTTCACATTCACCCTGTATCTTTTCATGCTGGGAATGGGAGTCGTCAATTTCTTTTACCTCGTTACCGGTATCGTATTCGGTGCACTGGGCCTGGCCGCGGTCACAACCATGACCTCAGCGATGATCTCTCGTGCCGACCGCAGGGGAGCCGTCTTTTCCGTACTTTCCATCCCGCTTTTGGTGCCGTTGTTGCTTATCTTAACGAGAGTCACCCGGGTAGCCCTGGTTGAGGGCACGGACCCCGCCGCCCTGAACGATGTGATGGCGCTGGTCGGCTACGCGGGTGTCACCATTACCACTGGAATTATCCTTTTTGATTTTATCTGGGACGAATAGAAACTGTTGATGTCGTTATGAAACCTGAATTTGGAAACCGCCGGCTGGTAGGCCAGCAGAATGCCCGGCTGCAGATCGAACGGATACTGCAATCCGGCCGCGCCTCGCATGCCTACCTCTTCTCGGGGCCGGCCGGGGTGGGAAAAAGTGCATTTGCCCTGGCTTTTGCCGAATACCTCAATGGCATAAACAATCTGACGGACCTGGGTGAGCAGACTACATCCAGGAAATCGAGCTGGTTCAACCACCCCGATATCCACCTCTTTATCCCGCTTCCCACAACGGTAACAAAGAGTGCCTCCATGATCAGTGAGGAGATGAAAAACCGGCTCGGCCTGCTTGAAAAGGATCCCTATGATATCGTGGATTTCAAACTGCGGCCTGTCCTCGACAGTGATTCCTCTTCCATGAACAAACAGGCCTTTTATCCGATCCGGTTTTTCCATGAAGAGATCCGGCCAAAATTCAATCTCAAACCGAATGAAGGCCGTTATACGATTGTCATTATTACCGAAATTGAAACAATGCGGCCGGAAGCTGCCAATGCGTTCTTAAAACTGCTCGAAGAACCGCCGGAAAATGTCATCTTCCTGCTTACCACCTCCAACACCGAACATCTGCTGCCAACGATTATCTCGCGTTGTCAGCACATCAGGCTAAGCCCGCTTGCCGAGGATGAAATCAATCAGGCGCTCGTGAATTACGACGGCTACAGTAAGAGTGATGCCCGGTATCTCGCCCGTGTCGCCGGTGGCAATTATGCCCTGACCCGATTTTACGACCTGAAGACCGTCCGGGAGTCTCGAAGTGAAATAATCGGCTTTCTGAGGATGGCCTATACCCAGGACGCCGGAGCCCTGGTCAAACTCATTCAGAACTGGCAGAGCAAGCTCAACATCGAGAACCAGATCGCACTCTGCAACACACTGGAGATGATGCTCCGCGACCTGATGGTGTACAGGGAAACCGGGGAGGAAAGCCTGGTTACCAATATCGATCAGCTTCCCGTTATCCGTAAATTCTGTGAATCCCTGCAAGAGGCCAGGATAGATGATATGATCGATGAAGTTCAAAAGCTGAAGAGCTTTTTGTATCAAAATGTGCAGTTTAAATATGTGTTTACCTCCCTCGCATTCCGCTTCGGGTATCTGATGCGCGGCCACGACCCCGTAATACCGGAAAAAGATTCCTGGAAACACCTTCCCGCACTTATTCCATTTGAGGATTGATGATGACAAAGATTCCTTTTACAAAAATGCAGGCCACCGGCAACGATTTTGTTTTGATTGACAACCGTCAGGGGTTGGTTGATGAAGAGGATCATTCCGAACTGGCCGGCAGAATCAGCCACCGCAAACTGGGCGTTGGCTCCGACGGGCTGATCCTGCTGGAAGAGGCGGGCTCCCGGGAGTTGCTGATGATTTACAAAAACCCCGACGGCAGTGATGCAGGCATGTGCGGCAACGGCGCCCGCTGTTTTGTAAAATTTGCGAACAGCCTCGGGTACGGCAATGAGATCAGCTTCAGGGTTCATGACAAATCCTACAAAGGCAACCTGAAAGGCGATCGGATTGTTATTGAGTTCCCGCTCAAGACAAAAGTGAAAACCCTGGATCTTAATGGTGAGACGCTTTACCAGGTCTATACCAATACCGAACATGTCGTTTGTCCGGTTTCCCCCGAATTTCTGGCAGAGGAGGAAAAATTGGAATACAAAGGCCGTTTGTTACGCAACCACCAGGCCTTCTCTCCGATTGGCACCAACGTCAATTTTATGAGTGGTACTGCTGAGCGGGAAGTTGACCTTCAGACCTACGAACGGGGGGTGGAAGGCCTCACCCTGGCCTGCGGAACCGGTGCAATTGCAACGGCGCTGGCCTGGCATCATCAGAACAACGGCGATTCCGGCGATCAAACCATGGATGTTCAGGTAAAAGGAGGTACTTTATTCGTCCATTTTACGTTTCAATCATCAACAAAGGAATATCAAAAAATCAGCCTGGAAGGCCCGGCAGTTTTAGTTTTTGAAGGCACATATCACGCTTAATATCATCCTTTTTTCCTTTCTGGTCTTCTCCGGATGCCGTCTTTGGGTGTCTGATGATGATCGTGACAGGAGAATAACACGCCCGGCTATTCCGGCCAATATGTTCACCGTCCCCGGGCAGTTGATCAACCACCCGGATCTCTACTCACTGCAATTGTATCCCGAAAACTCCGACCGGCCTGCACCCATGATGCGTCTGAACTCCTCAGAGCAAATGGTTTTGAGGTTTGATATGATTGAGACCCGAACCCGGCAGTTTAGAATCTCACTGACCCACCACAACCCGGATTGGTCGCGATCTGTGTTGCCCCCGGAAGTTTACTCTGACGGATTTGCCGAGACGTTCTTTGGCGGTGGAAGGCCCAGCAGATCTCAAAGGCCCTCCTATCGCCAGTACGAGTTTTCCTTCCCGAACAGCCGGTTATCGATCAACAAAAGCGGCAACTATATGCTGCGTGTGGAAGATTATGAAACGGGCAACCTGATGTTCTCCCTGCCCTTTTTTGTTTATGAAGACGAAGGAGAGATTACCTCTTCCATAAACACGATTATGGCGCCACGGCGCAATCTCAGGATTCATCATCTGCCAAGAAGCCGGTATGCATACCCCGGATTTGTTGAGATGCCCCAATTCGATCTTGACGTTTATTTCAACCAAAACCAGTTTTGGGGGAGAATGCAAAAAGCCGATGGTTTCGATGCAACATCCCCGGGTGTTGTATTTTCTGAAGTAACCAGGAACCGGTCCTTTGTAGGAGACCAGGAATTTCGCGTGCTCGATATCCCGGAATTATCCCTGCAAACACCCGATATACTCAACTATCAGCCGGGATATGAACCGCCGAGACTCATCAAAGATGTGGATGTACAGGGCTTAACCCGCGGTTTTGTGGATACTCCCGCTTCCCGGTTCGGGCAGCCACGATCTGACCTGGATGCCCGGTATGGGGATGTTTATTTTACTTTTCAACCCAAAGAGCCCATTTCGGTCGGCCAGGAAATCTATCTTGTCGGCGATTTCAATAACTGGTCTATCCAAAGTGATTTGAAACTCCGCTATGATGAGGAACGGGATACATGGAAGGTCAATGCATGGATCAAGGAAGGCACCTATGCCTATAAATATGTACTGAAAGAAAACGGAAATATTTTTGACATGGCACTCGATGATACCTTCGCCCGTTCACGACAAGAATATATAACCTTTGTATATTACAGGGATCCGGTGAGGCATCATTATCGATTGCTGCAAACCAATACTTTTTATTCTAATTAGAGGAAAACCCATTGCTTCGAATCATTAAATTTGCAAGTGCTTTTTTAGGCGTCGCCGCCTTCATCTTTCTTTTGGTATTCGGGTTGAACTGGAGTTCATTTCAGACCCTGTTCGACAACCGGGAAGGCTTGGCCGAGGGCAGTGAATGGGTGGAAAAAACCTACTCCCTCAAGGGACTTACGCAGTATATCGGGGAACACCCGGGCACGGTATCAATTGCCAGCGTGGTCCTGGAAGAACCCGATTCAACGATTATGTACCAGGAGGATACACCGAGGGCGATGGGCACCCTGTCGAACCTGTTTCTGTTCATTGCTTATGCCGATGCAATTGAACGGGGGGATGCCGATCCTGGTGAAAGACTTGATTGGGAAGATATCAGCCGGTACCAGTTGCCGGGGATCGGTGAAAATAAACACAGGGATACGTACCGGGGCGGACGCAGCAGCGGTCTGATTGACCGAGATGGCACGCTCAGCCTGGGCAATGCCCTGCAGTTGCTGACCAAAAACAACAGCCTTGCTTTATCCGATTACCTGCTCAGCCGCCTGGATTCCGGCCGGTTCGATGAGCTTTTCGGCAGGATGTCGCTTGAGCATACAGACAAGCCTGTCCCCTTCTCAGGCCTGTTGATTACAACGGCGCCATCCATTCAGGGGATGACGCCCCCGGAGCTTCTGCAGCATTGGAAGAATGAAGGCAGGGCCGGGTTTGAAGAGGCTGTTTTTTCTAACACGGAACGTTTTTTAAATGGAGATGAACGCAATGAATGGTCGGAGGTTTTAAAAAACAAGCGCCTGGGCCTGAACTTCATGGAAGAAAGGGATCTGCTTGAATTGTATCCCGCCACGACCGCCTCAGAATTGGTTTCGGTCATGAAGAAGATTGTTGAAGGGGAGCTTTTATCGGCTGCGGTCAGCGGCAGGGTGCTCGACTGGATCCGGTATCCAATGGATGAACAGACAATCAGGCGGAATTTCAGCGACTATGGGGCACTTTATGATAACAGGATCGGTCTGCTCAATGGTGTGGATTTCGGGGTATCGCAATATACCGGTCATACCACGGTCCAGGCGGTCTTTTTCGACCGGATGCACATAGCGGTATGGTTTCACATGTCGAGCAATCACATGCACCAGGATTTCCAGCAGCGGCTTATCTGGGATCCGGCTCTTATTGAATCAATGAAAAGTGAAATATCCAATGCTTCTTCCTGAATGATTACAAAGCACAGGCAATCAACAGCATCCCCATGTAACGGTGAATCCGGGACTGATGCACTTCAAATACACGCACATAAGGTGACTAGCCCGGATATCTCACAGTAAATATGTTAAACGTAAAGTAACTTTATAATTTATAATTCTTTATGATCCAATTTTGGAGTCTAGGAAAAAAACACCCTGTTATTCTGCGAGATATCCGGGCTTGCACCGGGAACAGTAACGGCATTTACGTATGAAAAAATATTACTTTATTTACCTGATCTGGCTGTTGCCGGCCTATTTTTTGACCATGAGCATCTACCAGGGATTAACCTTTCAGGGGATCAATCAGACCTATCATACCGGTGAAAGCTATGTGGCTGATGTCATTGACTTTGATGTCAAACAAATTGCGGCTCAAACCAGCGGATACGTTGTTCTGAGCTTCATGACCGAAAATGGGGATGAAATCGAGGAGAGGCTGTCGCTGTCCGTACAGATGGCCCAGGTTATTATGGAGTCCGAACGCATTCCAATCCGGTATCAGCCCGGCTCATTCAATAACATTGTGATAGTGAGCACCTATAATTTGCAGCGTAACGTCATCCGCGTCAATCTGGCCGTTACAGTGATCGGATTTCTTGCCACGGCAATCATCGGGTTCTACGCATCGCGCTATGCCCGGCGAAAGTTGCGGGATGGCGATGATGAAATGATTTTCGAGCGCATTGACAATGACAACTCCTGAGGCTGATGCAACGATCATCCCGGATCACCCGGATCATTAATGCCCCTAATTCAACTGACGATTCAACTGGAGCAACTATAAATCCCTGAACCCGATGTCCACCCTCTACCTGATACCTGTGCCACTCGGTAAACGAAAAGAAAACCTGACCCTGCCCGAACATACACTCAATGTGGTGCGGGAATTGCGGCAGCTGGTGGTTGAAAATATCCGGTCGGCACAAAGTTTTCTGCAGTGGATCGGCCACCCGGTCAAACCTTACGAGCTCGAATTCAGGGTGCTCAACAAAAAAACACCGGATCAGGAGATTTTCAGTTTTGTCAAGCTTCTGGAGAATGGAGATGTCGGGCTGATGTCGGAAGCCGGTGCTCCTGCCGTAGCCGATCCCGGCGCCAAATTGGTGCGCATGGCTCACGATGCCGGCCATAAGGTTGTTCCGTTAACCGGCCCCTCATCCATTCTGCTTGCGCTGATGGCATCGGGCATGAACGGGCAGCATTTTTCCTTTCACGGGTATCTTCCGGTCGATGAAAAAAAACGTAAGGCAGAGATCGTACGGCTTGAAACCGAATCGGTGAAATCGGATTGTACTCAAATCTTTATGGAAGCCCCCTTCCGGAACAATGCCATGCTTAACTCGATTCTTGAGGTATGCAAACCCGAAACCCGGGTTTGTGTGGCCGTCAATTTGACCATGCCCGACGAAGAAATCATCGGCCTGCCCGTTTACAAATGGAGAGAAGCCGCTCTCCCCGACCTTACCGGCCGCCCCGCCATTTTCCTGTTACATGCCGGTTAACCCGCAATTTTTACCAAGCATTCTTGCCCGTGCTGCCGAAACCCTTCAGGTTAAAACGCCGAATCTGCGAACACCCCTTCCCGAACGATCGGGATAACGCTGAACGCGTCACAACTATCTCCCCTCCGAGGGGAGATAAATGAAGTGCGTTCAGCACTTCATTTTGAGGGGTGTTCGCCGGTCCGGCACTCATCTTCCTGTTGGAATAATCAGACACATCCGCATCCGGCATAAAAGCACATTTCAGCCAGGTGTTATGCCCTGGGATGAAACTCCTTGTGGATCTGGTGCAGCAGGGAACGGTCGATGTGTGTATAGATTTCCGTGGTAATGATCGAAGCATGCCCGAGCATCTCCTGTACAGCCCGAAGGTCAGCCCCGCCTTCCAGCAGATGCGTGGCAAAGGAATGCCTGAATATATGCGGATAAACATTTTTATGTATATCCGCCTCTTGTGCATACCTGTTGACGATGTTCCAGATGCTCATGCGTGTGAGAGGGCCTCCTCTTTGGTTCAGGAACAGCTTGTTTTCAGCTTTACCCGGATTTTTGGCGTTCAGAAACAACGGCCGGACCGTCTCTATATAATGTTCAATTGCCTGCTGGGCCATCTCCCCCACCGGTACCAGCCGCTCCTTGTTTCCTTTGCCAATAACACGAATAAACCCGATTTCAAAAAAAAGCCGGTCGATCTCCATATCCACCAGCTCACTCACCCTCATACCCGTGGCATACAATGTCTCAAGGATGGCAGCATCCCTGATGCCCGCCCGCTTCTCCCTGTCCGGTGCCTGCAAAATGCGTTCCACTTCCTCCGGATCGAGTACAGCAGGGAGTTTGCCGGCTTTCTTTGGAAGCTCAATCAATTCTGCCGGATTGGCTTTCGAGATGCCCTCCACAATGGCAAATTCATGAAAACTTCTGATGCTGGAGATGTTTCGTGTCACAGAACTAACCGATAATCCCATGCCGGTGAGTTCTTCCAGGTACTGTTCTATATGGGCCAGGGTTACCCCCGACAGATCACCGAGCTGAAGATCATTGCGGATATAGTGCAGGTATCTGCGCAGATCATTTTCATAGGATAAAACTGAATTTTTCGCCAGCCCTTTTTCCAGCTTTATAAACTGCAGGTACTGTTTTAGTTGCGTTTCAAAAGCTTCCAAGAGTATTTAGTCGGGTTTATCCGGATTTTCAATTTCTTCATGATCCGATTCAATATGATCGGAACCGGAATGGTCCGGTGAATCGGCCTGCTCTGGCTGGTTATCGGATTTGGCCTGATCATTTTCCGGGGATTTGGCCGCTTCCTTTTCAGCGTCTGCTTTTTCCCTCTCTTTTTTCTCCTCCGGATATTCCACCCGGCTGTGATAGACACCAACCAGGATATTCAGGAAGGTTTTCTTGATGGTATCGAGTTGATCGAAAGTAAGCGGACAATGGTTCAACTGTCCGTCGTAAACATGATCATCCACCATTCTGTTTATCAGGTTTTCCAATTTGTTGTAGGTCGGATCCTTCATGGAGCGGGAAGCCGCTTCAATGCTATCGGCCAAAAGCAGGATTCCGGCCTCCTTCGTGTTGGGGATCGGTCCGTCGTAACGGAAATCCTCTTCCCTGACTTCCGTATCATCATCGGATAATTTTTGTGCCCTGTCATAGAAATATCGGATCAGCGAGGTGCCGTGATGAGTCCGGATAAATTCGATAATCTTTTCGGGAAGGTCCTTCTCTTCGGCCATTTTTACACCATCGCTTACATGTGCTTTGATGATGAGAGCACTCATTCGCGGTTTGAGCTTATCATGTTCATTTTGTCCGGTTTGATTTTCGATGAAATAGCCGGGTTTATTCATTTTCCCAATATCATGATAAAGCGCTCCGACACGACAGAGCAGGGCATTGGCCCCAATCGCCGAAGCTGCAGATTCAGCCAGGTTGGCAACCTGCAGGCTGTGATGGAAGGTGCCCGGTGCTTTATTCATCAGGTCTTTTAGCAGCGGCAGGTTCGTATCGGCAAGCTCCAGGAGCGTAAAGTCGGTGGTGATATTAAAGGTTTTTTCAAAAATCAGAATCAACGGATATGTAAATAGAATAAATACACAGTTAATCGCGATGAAAAAGAGGTTTTCGAAATACAACTCCCAGCCGGAAAACCGTGTGAGGGAAAAGCCGGTGACAACCAGCAGATACCCGGTAAATACAACAAATGGAGTCGTGACAAAAAACTGAGCCCGTTTATTGATATCCCTGACTGAAAAAATACCAAAGCTGCAAGCGAGAATGGTTGCTATCAGGTATTCAAAATTATTGTCGTGATAAATGGCTGTGATTATGGCCAAAGTCACGGCAGCAATCAAGCCGACACGCGAATCATAAATGATCGTCAGAATCAGGGGCGCAACGGCGATCGGAACGATGTATGCCGGGATATCAAAATCGTATATAAGGCCGCTGGCTAAAGTGAGGATACCCAGCACAAGGAAAACAAGCAGGAACATCGAGTTGTTTTCAAAGATTTTCCGCCGGTAGAGATACAGATAGGACAGGAAAAACAGGCTGGCCATGATCAACAGGATCACATCCCCCCCGAATCGGGACCAGCGTTCGTACTCGGTCGCCGTATCAGCTCTTGCCTCAGCAAGGCTTCGGAGCACATTCGCTTTCTCCTCGGTGACAATATCGCCCCTTCTGACAATGACCTCTCCCTGCACGACTGCTCCTTTGGTTTCAGATATATCGGCCAGGGCTTCGTCCAGACGAGCCTGGGTATCGCTGGAGCTGAACAGCCAATTTGTAGTGATCACCTCGTCAAACAGCTCTTCGGCCAAAGGCTCATACTGACTGTTATACCGGCCCAGGAAATGCAAGCTTACAAATTCCCTGGCCTCAGAAAGATCCCAGACATTCTGGAGGTTAATATTGCGTTCCGTTCTTTCTGTCAAATCCCTTAATGCGATCTCATCGCTGGCCACATCATCCTTGCTGACATTGATCAGCCCTTCATTCAGCATTCTTACCGTAAGGTTTTCGAGTTCCGACCTGATTCTGTTTCCGATAAACTCCTCAGCAGGGCGGTTCTCGAACTGGATGTATGCATAATTGTCCAGCAGAAGTTCCCAGGAAGAATCCGACAGGTTAATGCCGGATTCTTCCAGTTCACTAACAAAACGTATGCTGTCGTTCTCGGCGGATATATCCGGATCCTGTTCGGCCCGCTGCCACTGAACATAACTGTCGAGAACAGGTTCCAGGGAGCGGTATAGGGAATCAATTCGGCTTTCCTGGATAGAACGGGCATTTTCATCAATATGAAAAATGGCAGGTGTATTCGCCCGGATTTCATCGCGCTCCTCCTCCAGTTCGGCTTCACTTTTCTTGAGAGCAAACGTAAAAGGAGCGGTCAGGTCATCTGCCCTCCAGGGTTCACCTACGGTATAGCTGGCAACCTGCCGGTAGGTAGTCTCCGGCAATGCATAGACAAGGATTGCAATAAATCCGAGAAATATAGCCCAGCGCACATAGATTTTTTTCTTCTTTGCAGCATCTTCCTGCTCTTTCTTTTTCTTTTCCCCGATATAGGGGGCTCCCTGCTTACTCTTGCGAGCAAGTCCGAGCTTTTCAAGAATACCCATAAATTGTTTTTAGGTGTGTATACAGTCACATCAGTTTAACAACAACCTACACAAAAAAAAAGTATAGTGATGGAACCGGTGTTTTACAAATTTTCAGTGCAAGAGTGGGGCAGTTGAACAGTGTGTCAGTGTGTCAGTGTGGCAGTGTGGCAGTGTGGCAGTTGCAGTGGCAGTAGGTAGTAGGTAGTGGGCAGAAGCATCTCCCAGAGGGGAGAGAATTGAAGTGCGTTCAGCACTTTAATTTGTGGGGTGTTCTGTTGGCAGTGGCAGTGTGTTGCAGTGGGTCAGTGTGCGATTTTTGATCAAAATTTTGCCTCTTTTATTTGACTGTTCATAGATAAACAACTATCTACATAAAAAAGGTTCAGAAAGTAAAACTACTATGGCGAATATGGCAAAGAACACTGATTTCAGTTTTACTGCAATTGAGTGGGAGGAGGATCATCTTCGAATTATCGATCAGACATTTCTTCCCTCCAGAGAAATCTATACGAATCTGAATAATGCCGGTCAGGTATGGGAAGCGATAAAACACCTGAAAGTCAGAGGTGCTCCTGCAATAGGCATTGCAGCCGCCTACGGGCTCTACATGGGCGCCCGCGAAATTCCGGACAGCACTTTCGAGAGTTTCTACCTGGAAGTGGAACGGCTCAACGAATATATAGCCACCTCAAGGCCAACCGCCGTCAACCTGCAATGGGCACTCGACAGAATCATGACCACCCTTCAGGCTCACAAGGACAAGGAAGTGAGTGAGTTAAAGGAAATTATGCTGGATACGGCCAAAACCATCCACCAGGAAGACCAAAGGCTCTGCAAACTGATTGGTGAAAACGGTCTGGAGGTCATTTCAAATAATGCCAGTATTTTAACTCATTGCAATACCGGCGGGCTTGCAACAGCAAGGTTTGGTACAGCGTTTTCCGTGATTTGGCATGCACATGACAGTAAAAAGCTCAAACAGGTCTGGGTTGATGAAACCCGTCCGTTGTTGCAGGGAGCGCGACTTACATCCTGGGAGCTGAAAAAGGAGGAGATCCCGTTTAAACTGATCACGGACAGTACCGCCGGCTTTCTCATGCAGCAGGGACTGGTCGATATCGTCGTGGTCGGAGCCGACCGGATTACGGCCAATGGCGATACGGCTAACAAAATTGGCACCTACAGCCTGGCCGTTCTAGCTGATGCTCATGATATTCCTTTTTATGTTGCAGCGCCGTACTCAACCATCGATCTTGCTCTCGAGGATGGCTCCGAAATTCCTGTTGAGGAGAGAAATTCAGAGGAAATCACCAAAATCGGCAATAAAGAAATCGCCCCGCCAAAAACTAAGGTTTATAACCCCGCATTTGATATTACACCTAACCGGCTGATCACCGGTTTCATCACCGATAAAGGGATCATTAAACCCGATTACAAAAAAAATCTCCAAAAAATTGTCGAAGAAACCAGCGTTGAGGTGTAGGCCATTGCAAGACTGGGGTACCGGAGTAGTATGGAGCAGGTAAGTATGGAGCGGGAATCAACGCCTTCGCTCAGGCATCACCATTTCCAAAGCTGATCCCCACATCAAGGGCGGTGAGAACGGTATCGCTGTCTGCAGGTACTGTTTTGATTTTACCGGCAACTTCGGAAATCGGAACCCGCTGAATACGGTTGTCCCTCATCACCACCAGTTTGTTAAAATCACCGTTTTCCAGGCTGCGGATAGCTGCAGCGCCGAACCGCAGCGAGATCAGCCGGTCGTATGTGGTCGGTGACCCGCCCCGCTGGAGATGGCCAAGGACCAGCGAACGCGACTCCTTGCCGGTTCTCTTTGCCAGCTCCTTTTCCAGGTATTCACCGACTCCACCCAGCAATTCAGCCTGACCAATTTTTTTACCCCGTACAAATCGTTTTCCTCCTTCCTCAGTTGCACCTTCGGCAACTACCACAATTACATGTTTTTTGCCACTTTTTTCAATCTGACGCACCTTATCGACGATTACATCGATGGAAAAGGGAAGCTCCGGGATCAGGACAATATCAGCCGAAGCAGACAGGCCGGCATGCAGGCCAATCCACCCGGCATATCGTCCCATCACTTCCACGACCATTATTCGCTGATGTGCCTCTGCCGTTGTGGTAACTTTATCGATCGCCTCCGTTGCAGTGGTTACGGCCGTATCAAACCCGAGTGTGATATCACAACCAAATATATCGTTGTCAATGGTTTTCGGCACACCAACCACATGGACACCTTTTTTCACCAGTTGATTGGCAATATACATCGAACCGTCACCGCCGATTGCAACCACTGCCTTAATTTTTTTCTTTTTTAACATTCTCACCACTTCGTCGGATCGATCCTCGGCTGCCCAGCTTCCATCCGCTTTCTGGTAAGGCATTTCAAACGGGTTTCCCCTGTTGGCGGCTCCCAGGATGGTTCCGCCTTGCATGGTAATGCCCTTAACTCTGTCAGCCGTCAACGGGATAAATGGTTTATCCGTAAATAAGGATCCGTATCCATTTTTAAGGCCATACACCTCCCAACCCCGGCTGATTGCCGAAAGTGTTGCCGCCCGTATGGCTGCATTCAAGCCGGGCGCGTCTCCTCCTCCTGTATTTATAGCTATACGCATGATTTTAAATTATTTCGATTCCTGATTATCAAAACCCGCACCCTGCTATGCCAGGCTCAGCCGGTCGCTCCCCGGTGTTTGCGACACGACGCTTTGGAGCGACAGGCATGAAATTGTTGATTTGTACGATCAACCAAAACAGGCCCGCACCCCACATGCTGTTCGTGCCCTCACTCCCCAAACAGGACATCCGGTGGGTATATTTATACCTCAGCCCCCTCCAACAGCGTCTGACCTTCCAGTGCAACAGCTTCCCTGAGCTGATCAAGGCCGGGGCCTTCCCTGAGCAATTCAGGTACATCGCCCGTCAGATCAACAATGGATGATTCGGTATCCTGCAGAGGCTGCTGATTATCGATGGTTACATCCACCAAATGATCAAACCGGCTTAAAAACATCTCCCGGTCGCCGGCCGACGGGTCTGCGTATTTACTGTCATCGAGTTTGGCGGTAATGGCAAGCAGCGGCCGGTTCAGTGTCTGGATCAGGTTCAGACAAATCGGATAGTCGGGAATACGGATCCCAACCGTTTTCTTTTTGGGATGGACAAGCAGTCTCGGAACTTCCCTGGTAGCCGGCAAAATAAACGTGAAAGTTCCCGGAATAAGCCGTTTGATCAGTTTAAAATTCGGATCATCCATCCTGGCAAAAGTAGAAGCATGCTGCAAACTATGGCACATGACCGTCAAATGATCATTTTTCCCAAGATTTCTGATTGTGCGAATTCGTTCAATTCCTTTTTTGTTTTGATAATCACAGGCTAGTGCATATTGTGAATCTGTAGGCATCAAAATTACAGATCCTTCTTTCAATGAATCGACAATTTCAAAAATTCTTTTTTGATGAGGGGTGTGAGGATGGAGCTTGACTCTTTCGGCCATAAATAACTCTTTTTTATTTTATTGATCCGCTCTGATGTAAACTTCCGGATCAGTTTGATTGTTCTGTATTTGATGATTCCTTTATTGATAATATAAGATAAATCTTTTGTCAATCATTAATTTTATAAAGC
>SKRC01000082.1 GCA_007118695.1 Balneolaceae bacterium
AACATTCATGGTCTGGGTTGATTCATTCCGGGATATGAAGGTACGAACCAACGCCGATACACCCGAAGATGCCGCAAAAGCCCTTGAATTTGGAGCCGAAGGTATCGGGCTGTGCAGAACCGAACATATGTTTTTTGGAGAAACACGCATCCGGGCTATCCGGCGAATGATATTTTCAAATAATGTGGATGAGAGGAAAAAGGCGCTGGATAAATTGCTGCCTTATCAACGACAGGATTTCATCGATATATTTGAAGTGATGAAGGGATTGCCTGTAACCGTCCGGCTATTGGATCCGCCTCTGCATGAATTTCTGCCGCATGATGCAGACGAAATTAAACGGGTTGCAGATGACCTCGGAATAAAGGTGAGCGTATTGACGGAAAAAATCCGGTCGTTGAGTGAATTCAACCCGATGCTCGGCCATCGCGGGTGCCGGCTTGGCATTACGTATCCGGAGATAACCGAGATGCAGACACGTGCAATCATAGAGGCGGCACTGGACCTGGTAAAACGGAATCTGGCTGTGCTGCCGGAGATTATGATCCCTCTTGTGGGGACTCCCCAGGAATTTCGCAGTCAGAAACTGGTGATTGACCAGGTGGCTGAACATGTATTTGAAGAGCAAAACCTGCAGGTGGAATATAAGGTTGGTACCATGATTGAAATTCCCCGTGCTGCCCTTGTGGCCGGGCAGATTGCCAAAGATGCCGAATTCTTTTCATTCGGCACCAACGATCTGACTCAAATGACCTTCGGCTACAGTCGTGATGATGCCGGTAAATTCCTGGGTGAATATTTGAACCAGGGTATTCTGGCTCAGGATCCATTCCAGGTTTTGGATATCGAGGGGGTTGGACAGCTTGTTACCATGGCGACCCTGAACGGCCGCAAAGCCCGGCCGGATCTGAAAGTTGGTATTTGCGGTGAACACGGTGGTGAACCGAACAGTGTATCGTTTTGCTACAGGCAAAACATGGATTATGTAAGCTGTTCGCCCTACAGGGTACCGGTAGCCCGGCTTGCAGCGGCCGAGGCGAGTTTGTCCGAAATTGAAGACAACCCGGAGAAGGTGCCCGCCTGACCGGGTGAATCAGAGATTTGAAACAGGAATCATTTTCTTAATACTAACGGGAAAAATTTATGAATCTGGAAACCCAATACCTTGGACTCACTCTTAAAAATCCCCTGGTGCCATCGGCTTCTCCACTTTCAAGTGAGGTAGATAACGTAAAGAAAATGGAAGATGCCGGAGCCTCGGCCGTGGTTATGTATTCACTGTTCGAGGAGCAAATTACAAGTGAAAACCGTGCACTGGATCATTATTTATCCTCTTCCAGTGAAAGCTATGCGGAAGCTCTGAGTTATTTTCCACAGCCACAGGAGTATCATAATCTGCATGCGGAAGATTACCTTGAGCATATAAAGAAACTGAAAGACGCGGTCGAAATCCCGGTGATTGCAAGTTTAAACGGAGTATCCAAAGGCGGCTGGATGTCTTATGCGAAGAATATGGAAGAGGCGGGGGCTGATGCGATTGAACTGAATATCTATTATATAGCGGCAGATCCGTCGATTACTTCCAGTGCGGTAGAACAGATGTATATCGACGATTTGAAGGCGGTAAAAGAGACGGTAACCATTCCGGTATCGGTGAAATTGGGTCCGTATTTCAGCTCTTTTGGCAATATGGCAGTTCGCCTTGAGAAAGCCGGAGCCGACGGCCTGGTGCTGTTCAACCGGTTTTACCAGCCGGATATTGATCTTGAAACCCTGGAGGTGAAGCCCAGCCTGGAATTAAGCAGTACTTTTGAAAAGCGGCTTCCCTTGCGCTGGATTGCCATGCTTCGGCCGCATTTGAAGGTCAGTCTGGCAGCTACTACAGGTATTCACAATGCCGGCGATGCCATTAAAATGATTCTTGCCGGGGCCGATGTAGCGATGATGGCCTCGGTTTTGCTCATGAGCAGAATTGATTACCTGGAGCATATGCTCGTGCATATGGGTGAATGGATGGAAGACAAAGGGTATGAGTCGCTGGAGGAAATGAAAGGTGCCATGAGTTCTGCTTCTGTGGCAGACCCGGGTGCATTTGAAAGGGCAAACTATATAAAAATATTACAGGGATTTCGATTGGAAGATTTGAGGTAGAGATTTTGGCCCGGCCGGAATTACTTTCTGAACCCAATGCCGTGCGCTTGTGCTCATGATTCCGGCCACGAAGGGATCATTATCCCGGGCCGCTGTTCATTGTCCCGGCTGGCGGCTTATCTATACAGAATCTAAATATCGCACAATGTAACGATATGGTTGTTAGTAAAAGCGCTTTTGCGTAACTTAATATTAGAGTTTTTTGTCTAAATATCTAAATAGAGAAACCGGTCTTGACAACCAATGTATTTTTTACTTCAACTTAAAGATAAATTATTATGGCTCTTTTTATTACCGATACATGTATCAACTGCGCGGCCTGCGAGCCCGAATGCCCCAACCAGGCAATCTATGAACCGGGTGCGGCATGGTCGATGGCTGAAGGAACCTCGCTTTCAGGTACTGTTACACTATTGAACGGACAGGAAGTGGATGCAGATGAAATGCAGGAACCCATTTCCGATGAATTTTATTTCATCGTTCACGACAAGTGCACCGAGTGCAAGGGATTCCATGAAGAGGAGCAGTGTATAGCGTTCTGCCCGGTTCCCGACTGCATTATTGTTGATCCGGAACATGAGGAAGCTGAAGATGAATTGCTTGCAAGGCAGGAATTCCTGCACGCTTAGCCGCTGGCATCATCCCTGCTTCATCCCCGGAGATTGACCCGCATGATTCGCAGTGAGGATGGAATGGGATGGCTTTGCGCATCAAGGCCTGTCAGTAAACAACCACAGATAGTAAACCTTCAGCTGGAATTATCAGATAATCTCAGCCGAATCTGTGAAGGCAATCATCATAGAATTAAACCGGAAACATTCCAGAAGTACTCATCACCGATACCATAAACCTCATTAACAATCAAGACAAGCGCATCATGGCAAAAAATATACTGGCTCCCGAAATGAGAAAAGTGGTTGTTCGTTTCTCCGGCGACTCGGGCGACGGAATGCAATTAACCGGCGATATGTTTTCACAATCATCGGGTTTTGCGGGCAACGATTTAACAACCATTCCGGATTTTCCCGCCGAAATCAGGGCTCCACAGGGAACCATAGGTGGTGTATCGAGCTTCCAAATTCAGATAGGCGGAACCGAAATCTATACTCCCGGAGACAGTGTGGATGTCTTGGTCGTGATGAACCCGGCGGCACTGGCGGCCAACCTGGCACTCCTGAAACCGGGCGGGACCATCATAGCTGATAAGGATGCATTCACCCCGAAAAACCTTAAAAAAGCGGAATATGAATCCAACCCACTTGAAGATGGTACCCTGGAGGAATTTCATGTAATCCAGGCGCCGGCAACATCCCTGACAAAAGAGGCTTTGAAAGACCTGGGCCTCGAAATGCAGGCCATGACCCGGAGCAAAAACATGTTTGCCCTCGGTGTGGTTTTATATATGTTCAGCCGGCCGCTTCAGAATACCATCGATTTTATCGAAAAGAAATTCTATAAAAAACCGGTACTGGTGGAAGCCAACAAGCGCGCTATAGAAGCGGGAGTCAGCTTTGCAGAAAGTACCGAAGTCTTTGGCAGATCCATTGTAATTCCGCCGGCCAAATTGCCAAAAGGCACATACCGGAATATTGATGGCAATACGGCCATTGCCTGGGGGCTTCTGGCGGCAGCAGAAAACTGCGGAAAAAACTTGTCCCTGAGTTCCTATCCGATAACACCGGCTTCCGAAATACTCCATGAGTTGTCGGCCCGGAAAGATATGGGCGCTATTGTCTTTCAGGCTGAGGATGAGATTGCCGCAATCTGTGCTGCTATCGGTGCCGCATTCAGTGGGAATCTCTCTGCCACCACGACGTCCGGGCCGGGGGCTTCGTTAAAATCGGAAGCGATAGGCCTTGCCGTTATTGCTGAACTTCCGCTGGTTATTGTTAATGTACAGCGCGCCGGGCCATCAACCGGGTTGCCGACCAAAACGGAACAGAGTGACCTGAACCAGGCTCTGTATGGCCGTCACGGGGATGCGCCTGTGGTAGTGATAGCCGCAAGTTCGCCTGACGACTGTTTTTATTATAGCTACGAAGCTGCAAAAATTGCCATAGAGCATGTAACGCCGGTCATATTGTTATCCGATACCTACCTGGCCAGCGGAACCAGCCCGTGGCGACTGCCGGAAAATGGGGATCTGAAAGATATTCAAGTTCCAAAATTCAAAGGAGATCCTGGAAAATGGGAACCGTTCTTACGCCAGCCCGAATTTTTAAACCGCTATTGGATGAGCCCCGGGGACAAAGGCTTTGAACACCGAAACGGAGGCCTGGAAAAGAAAGAAATCACAGGAAATCTTACCTACGAGCCTCTAAATCACCAGAAAATGACCAAAATCCGGGAGGAAAAGATCGACCGAATTGCAAGCAGGCTGCCTGAATTAACGGTTTCCGGAGCACAATCGGGTAAACTGCTTGTGGTCGGGTGGGGCAGCACCCACGGGGCGATAAATACGGCAGTCAGGGAATTGCTTGAGGATGGCGAGGAAGATGTTGGATTTGTGCAATTCAATTACATCAACCCACTGCCCGTTAATACCGCAGATATTCTGGGAGGTTTTGAACAAATCCTGGTTTGTGAATTGAACAATGGTCAATTCGTACACTACCTGAGATCAAAATTCCCGGAATTCAAATACCGGCAGTTTAATAAAATACAGGGTCAGCCATTCTTTACCTCGGAAATCAAAGCTGAAATTATTAACACATTATCGAGATAATTATGCAGACTGATGCAAAAGAAAATAAAACTGATCTGACAAAGAAGGATTTTGTAAGCGATCAGACCGTGCGTTGGTGCCCCGGTTGTGGCGATTACATGATTCTGGCTATCATGCAAAAAGCTTTTGCCCGGATGGATCATGCAAAGGAAGAACATTTAAGTGTTTCGGGAATTGGCTGTTCTTCAAGAATTACCTATTACCTGGACACTTATGGTGTGCATTCCATTCACGGACGCGCAATCGCCGTTGCCACTGGAGCAAAGCTTGCCAATCCCGGTTTAAACGTTTGGGTATTTACCGGCGACGGTGACTGTATGGCAATAGGCGGCAACCATTTTATTCATGCCTGCCGAAGAAATGCAGACCTGAATATCATCATATTCAATAATAAAATTTATGGCATGACCAAAGGTCAATCCTCCCCAACAACTCCGGTTGGCCTCAAAACCAAAACGGCTCCTGAAGGCAGTCATGAAAATCCGTTTAATATTGGCGAGGTAGCAATCGGGTCGGGTGCTACATTCTTTGCACGTGTGCCCGATAATAATCCTAAACTGCTGGAGGATATAATGATGCAGGCTTATCATCATAAAGGCACATCGGTGATTGAGGTTCTGCAAAACTGTGTGATTTTTACAGATGGCATCCACGAACAGATAACCGGGCGTGATACGAAAGACGATAACCAGCTGGTTCTGGAGCATGGCAAACCAATGATTTTCGGTAAAGATCAGAATTATGGAATAAAACTAAATGGTATGCGGCTGGAGAAGTCGGCCCTGAAAAATGGAACGGATGCTTCACTCGTCCATGATGAGGGAGAAAAAGACCCGGCAATGCATCTGGCATTAACCAGAATGCAGCTGCCCGGCCATCCGGTAGCGATGGGTGTTATCAGAAAAGTTGAAGCTCAGAATTATTCAGAGAAAGTTCACGAGGCTATTGCGTTTGAAAGGGAAACAAGCACATTTAAGGGAGTCAATGACTTGTTCCGCAGTGGCAATACCTGGGAAATCGGGTAATCCCATTGGCCTGCACAACCTTTTGGATATGGTGGGTGGCCGTTGCAGCCGCGCCCTCATTCCCGGGCGATTCGATAATTATCGTATTCAGCCGGGGTATACCCTCAATAAGCGGTATTTGGTTTTTTTCAGCTTGATTTATTGCATGATTAATGTAATATATGACACCAATGAACTTCTAACAGCTTGAAAAGATGATAAATTCAGAGACATTTTGGCGTACCGTAATTTGTGGTTTCATAGCAACATTTGTAATGGCGATGATTGCATTTCTTCAGGGCGGGATAGGCCTTCCCGTCATTGATGTCGGGCACATCATGAAGGAAGCTTTTAATCAGGTTCACGAAACAGAACTCTATTCCATTCTATGGGGGAATATTGCTTATTTCATAGTCGGGGTTATGTTGGCGCTCATCTGGGTCGTGTTTCTGCAGAAACGGCTTCCGGGTCATTGGCTCATACAAGGGGTGATTTACGGGATTGCGATTACGCTGGTAGCAGCATTGATCGTTGCACCACTTGCCACCCGCGCGGCCGGTGATACCTTCGGCATCTTTTATATGGATACCTGGTTTCCCGGCCTGGTTTTAATGGCTGCTCTCCTGATGCATCTTGGATACGGCATCGTGCTCATGCTCTGCCTGAAATATGCCGGCGTGAAAGGGATTTATGAAGAACACTGAAAGAGTGCGGCAATCTCCCCTGTGCCGATTGATATGCTGCCACACTGGCCAGGCAGTTAAACGTGCCGCTGGTGACAGGCGACCGGGAATTCAGCCAACTTGAACGTGAGATCGAGATAATCTGGGTATGAGAGTTCCTTTAAGTCTGGATTTTCTGATGGCCTGACGCCCGACTTTTTTCGTTTAAAAGTGTAATTCAAAACTGTGAATCACCTTCAAGTCTCTCATTCATTTATGTCACTTACAGAAAACAAACACATGAATGATTCAGGCAGAGTTGCCGACTGTTTCCAGGCGCACATCCAAAGCGAAAACGTAGGTAAAATCCCTACACCATTCTCAGTTCTGCCCTTATAAAAAATGCCTATTTACTGCCTATCTTTAACACATTGAAAAGTGAAAAACAGCCAGCCGGGTAGAACGGTTCGTTGCCTGCCGGCTACCCGGAAATACGTTTTTTACCCATTATCGATTAATGTAACGTTAAAGACGATGAAAACCGACGAGAAAAAACAGACATTTACCGAACTCATCAACGGTGACAAGCCCGTTTTGGTTGATTTTTATGCCGACTGGTGCGGGCCCTGCAAAATGATGCCGCCCATTTTGAAAGAAGTGAAGAATCAGGTGGGTGATAAAGTGATGATCATCAAGATTGATGTGGATAAAAATCCGGCGGTGGCAGCCAAATACCAGGTACGCGGGGTACCCACCCTGATACTCTTTAAAAACGGAAAAATACAGTGGAGGCAATCGGGTGTGGTGCAGGCCGGCCAGTTAACATCCCTACTCCAGGATAAACTTAAATGAACTACCCCGAGGCAGAGCTATCGGGGTATCAAGATGATTTTATTTTTTATTCATTCCGACCTTGATCCCGTCCCGAACGCTTTCGGGATCGGGACGAGGTTGTGGAATTAAACCACCTTAGAATTAAAAAACCATGAAAGACACCCATTTATACGAAGTTGATTTGAACTGGGACAGCGACCGGAAAGGAACAATGAGTTCACCGGTACTGAATCAGACCGTTGAAGTTGCAACCCCACCTGAATTTCCGAAAGGAATGGAAGGGATCTGGTCGCCCGAGCATCTGTTCGTGGCATCGGTCAGCAGTTGCCTGATGACAACCTTTCTGGCGATCGCAGAAAACTCAAACCTGGAGTTTTCCGGATTTGATGTGAAAGCCATTGGAAAACTGGAAAAAATTGATGGGAAGTTCATGATCAGTGAGATTACCCTGAAACCGATTGTTGAAATCAGCAATGACCAGCAGAGGGAAAAAGCCGGGCGGATACTGTACAAAGCAGAAAAAGCGTGCCTGATATCCAATTCGATTTTGTCGGAGATCATCTTTGAACCCGAAGTGATTGTCACCGAGCCGGTTTCGTAGGGGGAGATACGGCTGCAAAAATATAATGTAATCTATCGCTCATTCAATTCATCTCTTGAGAATTTTCCCCCTGCCTTTGCATAACTGAGTTTTGACATTACGGCTTCATATTCCTCTTTACCCTCGCCCCGGGATGCATACCGTTCCAGCCACTCTCTGAAACGTTGGTTCAATGAAGTGTTCTCTCCCCTGGCTTTTTTTCGAGCCTTTTCAATAAGTGATTCATCCGCAGTGAATGTGATATTTTTCATATCAGACTAAGTTTAGCACGACTTTCGTGTAAATTACACAACTTTAAATTTCCATTCATCCCAACACCCCTCCAAAGTTTCTGAACCCCCGGAGGGTTGACTCGTTCAATAATCGCTTTTTTTGCTCATATTTTGCAGATACCGAATCAGCCACCGAAAAACGGCATTGAAACCGGGAATGAGGTTCCAGCTTCGCATTAAAATTGGTTTAATAACCCGGTCGCTGGCCAGATTATTTTGTAATAAATGCTTTCAACTCATCAGGGGTTTGCCGCCACCGCAGTCGATTCATCCTAAGTCCGACAGGCTCCTTAGTGGATCAAGCAGTGTTCAAACTGCACTTCAAGCCCTGCAAAAAAAAATTTTGATTGAGGAAAACGGAAAATATCTTGTCCATGATGAAATACTTGCCTGCTGGCTTCAAACGCTTTGATGAAAATATCAGCAAACTAAAACGGAACCTCCCGGATAAAGTAAATCTGACGTAGTCGATGTATTGGCTCCGTGAAACGCCTGCGATCTGTTTTGCATCTGAAAATTAATTTTAGTATTTCATAATAACATAATTTTCGGGAGACAGAGATGAAGCCGTGTGAAAGGTTTCATCAACCCGGGGATATAAAACGACTGGCTTTATTTATTAATCGGGAGGAGCAATGAGCAGAAAGTCCGGGATACCCTTCAACCGGCAGGTTTTTTAAAAAAATCTGAAGTGAAAAATGAGTGAACACAAGCGCCTCTATAACCTGCTGCAATTGATTGGCCTGCTTGGCAAGCCGGGCGGTTATCCGGTGAAACGCCTTGCCAAACGGTTTCAGGTTTCCACCCGTACCGTCTACCGCTATTTCGAAATCCTTCGCGAATGCGGTTTTGAAATTGAAAAGTCCGGCAACAGGCACCGATTTAAGAGTCTGCCGGAATCGCAAAACCTGTTGCCGCTGTTCTCGGCGGAGGAAGCCGCGGTCATCAACAATGCCGTTTTATCCCTTCATTCAGATCATCCCCAAAAGGCCGTTTTGCTGAAAAAGATCAGGATCCTGGCCAAACCGGAACAGCTCGTCGAGCTCATTACAGATGTAAAAACATCGAAGGCGGTGAGCCTGCTTATGGAAGCGATCCGGCAGAGAAAACGGGTGATTCTGCATCACTATCATTCACCCAGCAGCGATACGGTCCTTGACCGGGTGGCTGACCCGATCGGTTTCAGCATCAATATGAAATATCTGCATGCCTTCGAACCGGAGCATCAAAAGGTCGTGCAGTTCAAACCGGAGCGGATCGGCAGGGTTGAAATCACCGCTGATTCTTTTGAACCGGATGAGCGGTACCGGATTGAAAAACCCGACCTTTTCGGCATGAACGGGGTCCCCGGGGCCGTAGTAAGCCTGCAATTGAACCGGCGGGCCATTCACCTGCTGCTGGAAGAATTTCCCGAAAGTGCAGCGATCATTGAGCAAGACCTGACAGGTTTTGAAAATCTGTCAGGTCCGGGGAATAACCTTAAAGTAAACCTCCCGGTTAAAGGATTTGAGGGGGAAGGCAGGTTTGTTCTGGGCCTCCCCGGAGAAGCCAATGCTCTCGGGCCGCCGGAGTTTCTGCGCTACCTTGAAGAGCGGATGAACCGGAGTACGCTGTTCCGGAATGTGAAAAAAGTGAAAGAGATGTAGCCGTAAAAACCGCAGTTGCACAAATATGTTTGGAGATTTGGCAATTATTTTTTGAAGCGACATTATTTGTCAAAAACATTCCGGAAGTTAAAGCCTGACTATTCACTATTAACAAACGGAAACACGGGGTATGGGGTAACCGTCCGGCGTGACAGAGGCCGGTTCTTCTATTTTTGATATACCTTCAGGTTATTACAAACAATGAGTTACCGGATGAAACGAATTGAATTCATTACACAAACACGTTTTGTCCACCCTCATGGACCAGGTAGCACCGCTGCGGGCGGAAATCGTCGAAGTGAACCCGGACGATGCGATCTGGAACCGGGAGCGGCTGAAAATTCGGGTTGGGGT
>SKRC01000308.1 GCA_007118695.1 Balneolaceae bacterium
AAAATTACGACCTGATCAGAACATGGACCGATAACCCTGATCAATGGGTCAAAGACTATATTAAAGATCAACAGGTACTGCTTTTTCAGATGGAACCGGACGATTGCGGCAATGTTGTTGCTTTCCTGCTCTCGGATTTAAGCAGAGCTGTAACCGGTCAAACGATATATGTTGACAACGGAACCACCAGTTTGCTTCACAACAGATTTTTTACTGAAATGGAATAAAATGACCGGCTTGAAAATACTATATTTGACTCCTCGACAGAGAATCCGGAAAGTCAATATCCATTATCCATCATACCATAATAAGTTACATATACATGTCAAAAATATATTATATCGGGGATTGGGCCATTCTGAACGGTCCGTCGTTCTATGAATCTCCCTTCCAGGTATCACCCAAGGGTTTGGAAATCTTTAACTATGGCAAGTGGCTGAAACAAGCCCTCGAATCAACCGGTGATCATGAGGTGACATCCGTACCATCATGGGATTTTTATAAGCTCGGGCCGGGTGAATATGAAAAGGTTTTGGAAAGTTATGATGTGATTGTTTTTAGCGATGTTGAATCAAAAATCTTCCAGCTTGCGCCCAGCTTTTTTGACAGGGAGCAGTTCGGAAAGAAAGTTCTCACTTTCCCCGATCGCATACGACTTACGGTAGAAGCTGCAAAAGCAGGAAAAAGCATGATGTTTCTCGGAGGCTGGTATTCATTCACGGGAGAGCTGGGAAAAGGTGGCTGGGGCAGAACGCAACTGGCTGATATACTGCCTGTTAAGTGCCTTGACCATGAAGATTTGAAGGAATCCACTGAAGGTTACACTCCATTGGCTACAATTGGAGGGAAAGAGAAAATGCAGGGTTTGGATCTCGGTTCATGCCCGCCCATCCTTGGCTATAATCAGACACTTCCCATTGAAGAGGGGAAAGTGCTAATGGAAATTGAAGAGACAGGCGATCCGTTGTTGGCCACACGAAAAGTTGGCAAGGGTATGACACTTGCCTATACCTCGGATCCCGCTCCGCACTGGGGCTGCAATTTTGTGTACTGGAAAGAATATCAGGGTTTTTGGCTTCGGTGCCTGGAGCTCATATCAGAAGGAAAGTGATCTGATCCATGGAAGTCATTGAAATATCTCATTCAGGCCTCTTTCCGTAGTGAATCAATTAGTTCCTGGAAGGACAAACCCGCATATCACTTCGTGGGGAAAAAATGAGCTCCGACAGCCGTCGTGGTACAAATAATGGGCCACGAAGTGAAATATTTCTTAGTGAAAAATGCAGGCCAACCCTCGGCAATTACCTGGAATTTTGTTGCCAATTGCACCTATTCATCAAAACCCCGACTGAATTTGTATGAGTCCAAATATAAAAATACATTCAAGTCAGTAAATTCAAATTCATTGTTATTTAAAATTATGGATCCGGCCGGCTGCCGGTTCTTATAGAGGAGGCTCTTTCATACTGGAAACCGGGCCGTGATTCATTCGGAGACAATTTTCCAGAGTGAAATCCTTAGATAATTGAAAAACCAACCACTAGAAAGGGTAATATTATGAGTGATTTAAATGTAGGTGTCGTAGGACTCGGATGGGTAGCGGGAGCACATATCGAAACTTTTAAGAACGTGGAAGGAGCAAATGTTACCGCTGTCTGCTCTCGAAGGGATTTGGACGAGAAGCAAATTGAAAAACAATTTGGCATACCATTAAAGGCTTACAAGAATTATGATGAGATGCTCAGGGATCCTTCACTGGATATCATTGATATTTGCACCGAACATCCGCTGCACGCTGAACAGGCTATTGCAGCGGCCAATGCGGGCAAACATATGATCATCGAAAAACCCATTGCCTTGAATTACAAGGATGCGAAAGCCGTCGGTGAGGCCATCCGGAAGGCCGGGGTTCAAGCCTGTGTCTGTTTTGAAGTGAGGTTCAGCGGACAGGGGATGGCCATCCGCTCGATGATCGATGAGGGGTTGCTCGGGGATCTTCATTATGGCGAAGTGGATTACTACCATGGAATCGGCCCCTGGTACAATCAATACGGCTGGAATATAAAAAAGGAGATGGGTGGCAGCAGTTTGCTGACGGCCGGCTGCCACGCACTCGATCTGCTTCTGTGGTATATGGACGGTGAGGTGGAGGAAGTGACCAGCTACAGCAACAAGTCCAAAAGCCCGCATTTCACACCTTATGAATATGATACGACATCGATAACTCTGCTGAAATTCAAAAACGGCCGGATCGGTAAAGTGGCGTCTGTGATAGATGCACTGCAACCCTATTATTTTCATATTCATCTGACCGGCAGTGAAGGCAGCCTGCTGGACGATCAGTTTTACAGTTCCAAAATAAAGGGATCTACCAAGGATCGCTGGAGCCGAATAGCCGCACCGTTGATCGACTCCGGAGATGTGGACGACCATCCGTATCAGCCACAGTTTCAATCATTCGTGGAAAGCATAGGCAAAGGTAAGCCGATGGAGCTGACCGATTTCGAAACGGCATTGATTTCTCATAAAGTCGCATTTGCAGCAGATCAGTCTGCCAAAGCCGGTCGCCCGATTAAATTGTCGGACCTGGATTGATAGAAAATGACAGATGACCATTCACCGAATAGCGATGTAGTGCTGGCCAT
>SKRC01000249.1 GCA_007118695.1 Balneolaceae bacterium
AGTCGGGTATTTCAGGAAGCTGTTCTTTCACGGTCTTTACGTAACGGTTATTGGTAACCACCATGCAGTGATCTTCCGATACAAAACCGTCGAGCCTGTCGACAGTGGATTGAATCATCGTTCGGCTGCCGAACAGCTTTAAAAATTGTTTGGGTGTTTCTTGTGTGCTTTTTGGCCAAAACCGGGTTCCGGACCCACCGGCCATGATTACTGTATAGGTCATATCTATGAATTAAGTCTGGTTTTAGCCTGCATTATTCACCAAGCTCATTTTTGAGACAACGCATCCCGACGGCTCGGGAAAATTTCGCAGCGTGTGACAATACTTTAAATAAAATTTAAATATTTGTTTGATATATCTTGCTGATGGACATAGCGACAAAACTAATCAACTATTTTTTGTGAATAATGCAGGTTAGAAAAGCAAGGTATCAAATTCCAATTTAATCCGAAACGTGATTTGGCCTGGAAAGCGTGAAACTGAATGTGGATCCTTTATTTGGTGCACTTTCAATAAACAGTTGCTCCCCATGGGCTTCAATAATATGCTTGACGATAGAAAGGCCTAGGCCCGTGCCGCCTTTTTCCCTGGAACGGGATTTATCGACCCTGTAAAACCGCTCTGTTACCCGTGCCAGATCCGTCTGCTCCATTCCAATGCCTGTATCTTCCAAAAAGAGCGTTACTTTGTTTCGATTTTTGGGAAACGGTTTGACACCAATTCTGACATGGCCACCGGGCTTGTTGTATTTCACCCCGTTTTCAATAAGATTAATCAGAACCTGTTTGACCTGATTCCGGTCAGCTTTCACCTTAAGGTCACTATCTATCTCATCCACAATTATTTCCACATTCTCATTCTGGGCTTTGTATTGCAGGCTTTCCACGACATCAAGCACCAAATTTCTCAAATATAAATTCTGGAAGTTTGATTTTAACTCCCCTGTTTCCAGCCGGGAGATCTCCATCAGGTCTTTTGTCAGGTAGGTCAGCCGGTTCACATTTCTCATTGCTTTTTTGAGAAACACCCGGTTTACTTCTTCATCTTCAAGGGCACCGTTTAGCAAGGTTTCAACAAATCCCTGTATGGCAAAAATGGGGGTTTTCAGTTCATGAGAGATATCTCCGATGAACTCTTTTCTGTAATTCTCAATTCTGTTTAATCGCTGAATTTCCCTTTCCACCGTCTTGTTGGCCCGGATGGACTGGGTGATCACATGATCGAGCTCGTCTTTGTGATGCGTATTTATGTCTTCATACTCATCAAATTTTTTATGCGTGATATTTTTGGAAATGGTATGAATGGTGTCCAGCCGTTTGTAGAGAAAATGCCATGCATAGACATAAACCACAGCCAATACAATCAGACCTGTGGAAATGGAGATAAGAAGCGATACCGGGATTGGCAGGGAAAACAGAAAATAGGCTGCAGGTGTAAGAATCAGTATTACCGACATTCCTGAGTAGAGAGCAAGCCGGAAAGCAAGCCGGAAGAATGCACTTTTATTCGATTTGGATTTACGGCTCATTCCTTAAAACGGTATCCAACACCTTTGACGGTTTCAATATAATGATCCCCGAGTTTTTCCCGTATTTTTCTAATGTGTACATCCACGGTTCTGTCAACCACATAGATGTTGTCCCCCCAAACCTTATTCAACAGCGTCTGCCTGTCAAGAACTTTCCCTTTTCGGCTTGCCAAATAGTATAACAGTTCAAACTCTTTTCTGGGAAGATGGTAATCTTTACCATTTCTGATCACGATATATCGGTCTTTATCAATGGCAAGATCGTGTACTTCCAGACGATTGACTTCTTCTGCGGTATCTTGAAATCTTCTCAGAACGGCTTTGATTCTTGAAATCAGTTTCGTTGTGCTGATCGGTTTGGTGATGTAGTCATCAGCCCCCCGGTCAAGTCCTTCAATTTCTGTTTTTTCATCGCCACGTGCCGTCAGAAAAATAATCGGGATCTGTTTCGTCTCCGGATCCATTCTCATTCGTTCACAGACTTCAAGTCCATCCATTTTAGGCATCATGATATCGAGAAGTACCAGATCGGGCTTATTCTTTTTGGTAAGATAAATACCCTCCTGACCATTTTCCGCTTTAAGAACTTCAAAATCTTTCTTTTTAAGATTGTATTCAATCAAATCAAGAAGGTCCTGCTCATCGTCTACGACAAGTATGGTTTGTTTCAACAAAGTTATACCATTCGTTATGTAGTTTGTTCACTGACATAGTCCCATAAGTTACAAACATGTGAACTAAATAAATATGTGAAGGGTGTTAACAAATTGTTAATTATCAGGCTCATTCACATCTTCGATCATTTCTCCCGTAACAAGGAAAATAATACGTTCACAGATGTTGGTAACACGATCACCGATCCGCTCCAAATTGTGAGATACCCATATCAAATAGGTGCAGCGTGTGATCGTTGACGGGTCTTCAATCATAATCGAGATCAGTTCACGGATCACCTGATTATAGAGGGCGTCTATATCATCATCCTGGGTGTGTATTAAACGGGCTTTCCTGACGTCCCGGGTCGTGTAAGCCTGGATGGATCTTTCAATCATATCTTCGGCAATCTCTGCCATCCTCGGAATGTCGATGAGTTGTTTTACGGGCTTATCACTCCCAAGTTTAAGAACGATCCCGGCAATTCCGGATGCATGATCACCCATCCGCTCAAGATCGGTGATAATGTTGAGTACCGCAATTAACTCCCGAAGGTCTGATGCCACAGGCTGTTGGGTTGCGATCAGATTGATGCACTTCTCCTCAATTTCCCATCTTAATTCGTTGATGTTTTTATCTTCACCCTTTATTCGTTTTGCATCAACCAAATCGTTTTCTTTTAAAGCTTCGACCGCACTCTTGATGGCAAAATTTACCATCCCGGCCATTCTGAAGAGATCCTGTTTAATGTCATCCAGGTATTCCTGTATTGCTGTTCTCATTGTTTATGTTGTGTTTCTAAATTATTTGAATGGTTGAGGTTGGTGAGTAATCATTGCCCGGGATTCAGCAAATCAGCCAAACCGGCCTGTGATATACTCTTCCGTCCTTTTTTCTTTGGGGTTGGTAAAAAGTGTTTTGGTTTCACCCATCTCAACAACATGGCCGACATAGAAAAATGCTGTCTTGTCGGATACTCGCGCCGCCTGCTGCATATTGTGTGTGATGATCACGATGGTGACCTGGTCTTTCAGCGTATGGATCAGCTCTTCGATCCGGCTGGTCGCCTGCGGATCCAGTGAACTGGTCGGTTCATCCATCAGCAAAACCTCCGGTTCGACGGCCAATGCCCTGGCAATGGAAAGTCGCTGCTGCTGGCCGCCTGACAGACTCATGCCCGGATCCTTCATCCTGTCTTTTACTTCATCGAAAAGCGCAGCCTGTGTCAGTGCCCGTTCACAAACTTCATTGAGCAGGGATTTATTACGAATTCCTACCAATTTAAGACCTGCAACCACATTGTCGTATATCGACATGGTGGGGAAAGGGGTGGGCTTTTGAAACACCATACCGATTTTCCGTCGGATGATTACCGGATTGACATCCGGGTCGTATATATTCTTGTTATCCAGGAGCACTTCACCCGTAACCGATGCGATTCTGGTCAGATCATGCATCCGGTTTAACGCCCTAAGGAAGGTGGTTTTCCCGCATCCGGATGGGCCAATAAGGGCCGTCACTTTTTTGTTCTCTATTGGCAAAGAAATATCCTGGATTCCGATTTTCGAACCGTATTTAACAGTCAGATTCCTTGTCTCCATCCGGATGTTTTTTCCGGATGCGGTGAAGATCGAATCCCTGGTTATTTCAAAATTGCGGGGCAAGTTGTTTGCAGTTAAGTATTCTGAATTCTGTTTCATCATGTTTTTTATAGTTGATATTTTTGTCTGCTAGCCAGCCGGGCTGCTGTAAAACAGAGAATTACAAAACCCAGCAATACAATAGCCGAGGCCCATCCCATACTGTGCCACTGGGCGTAAGGACTGATAGCCAGGCTGTATAACCTCTGAGGCAGGGTGTCAACCGGGTTAAAAATGAATCCGGTCCAGTGGTTGGGTAAATAGTTGTTGCCGAACGAGGTGAACAGCAGGGGGGCGGCTTCTCCGGCTGCCCGGGCAAACCCGATCAGTATCCCGGTTACAAGCCCGGTTTTGGCTGCCGGCATGACCGTTGAAAGCACCACACGCCATCGGGGGAGGCCGATGGCCAGGGCCGCTTCACGGATGGTCCAGGGTATGGACATCAGGGCACTTTCCGTAGTCCTGGCAATAATCGGGATCATTACAAAGGCGAGGGCTGCCGCTCCGGCAATACCAGAAAATGTGCCCATCGGCTTGACGATCAGTACAAAAGCGAATAGCCCCTTAAGTATAGCAGGCATTCCGTTGAGTGTATCGTTCATGATGCGCAGTGTGGGATTTAGCCTGTGATCGGGGTATTCCGACAGCATCACTCCAGCGCCGATGCCAACCGGCACAGCAATGGCCAGGGCCATGAAATCGACAACCAGGGTGCCAATCATCGTATGCACCAGGCCGGTCGGCCGGCCCTGCATGGCCCGTGACGGGGAGCCAAGTTCCTCCGTGAAGAATTCCCAGTTAATCGCACTGATTCCATTTGAAATCACATGATAAATGATGATCAAAAGCGGCAGCAGTACAAGAATGGTGCTGGCCATCAGCACAACTTCCATGACCCGGTCGCGAATATTGCGACGTCTGAGACTTTTCATACGGTTTGTCCCCCTGAAATCGAGAGTTTACAGGTGATGAAGGCAGCAATCAGATTAATGATCAATGCCAGGATGAAGAGAATAAATCCAATTGCCAGGAGACTCGAAACGTGAAGGTTTTCCACCGCCTCACGGAATTCATTGACGATAACCGAGGGCATTGTAGATCCGGCTCCGAAGATGGAGAATGGAAGTGTATTCTTATTGCCGATCAGCATGGCTACGGCCATCGTTTCTCCGATGGCCCGGCCGAGCGACAAGATCGCTCCTGCCATAATGCCGCTGCGGGCATAGGGCAGGACGGCCATCCGGATGACCTCCCAGCGCGTTGCACCGAGAGCTCTTGCTGCCTCTCGTTGCGCTGCCGGGACTGATTTGATCGCATCCTTTGTCAGGGCCGTTGTGTATGGTACAATCATAAGTGCCAGCACAATGGTTGCCGTGGTCATCCCGTACCCCATCGGGTTACCCAGAATCGGCATCATGCCGGGAGCATTGGTTTCAGTCCAGAAGTATACCGGCATATATATCGTGTCGCGCAGCCAGGGGGCAAGCACGAAAATACCCCAGATACCGATTACCACGCTTGGTACAGCTGCGATGAGCTGCACCAGGTTATCGATGATGCCGGCTAGCCACCGTGGAGCATATTCGGCAGAAAAAACCGCCACAGCTACGGCCGGGAAAAGCGAAAGCATTAAAGCTGCAGCGCTCGTAACCAGGGTTCCAAACAGAAATGGCCAGGTGCCAAACTCAAGCAGAACAGCCGGGTCCCAGGTTCGGCCTTTTAGAAATCCGAAAAACCCGAATTCTTCCAGTGCCATGCTGCCTTCTGTATAAAGAAGCCATGCCATCCCAACGGCAAGTAGTATGATACAGGATCCTAATAGGACGATAACTGTTGAAAAGATTTTGTCACCGAGCCAGCGATACAAGATGGCCGGCGGCCGGCGCAGAATCTCTTCTGATGTTGAGGTTTGATTGATCGCAGTTGCCATTAGTTGTTGATTATTTACAGAAGCATGGAAAATTCATTTCCCCATCCTGTATAGATTCGACTCAATTGGTTAAGCGGGCCTGTCACCATCCAATAGGTTTCGGCCAATCTCCTCGCCGTTCCATTTGAGTTGACGGATCATTTCCATGCTTCTTTCCACAGCTGCATCGGAGAGTTCGGCATAGCCCAGCTCCTCGGAGAGTTTTTGTCCGTCCGTAACACTCCAGATAAGAAATCTGACAAGCTCTTCGGCTGCCCTTCTGTTTCGGATTGCATTATTCTGATCCAGGTTTTCATAAACCAGCATCCAGGCAAAGCCTGCAATCGGATAGCCATATTCGGCCGGTGTATTGGTGAATAGTATGCGGGTGTCTTCGGGCAGCTTGATGTTGGCAGCCTCAGAAGTGGCGGCAAAACTCGGTTCAATCGTGTTGCCTGATTGGTTGATTACCGATCCGTAAGCCATGTTGTTTAACAGTGCATAAGAGAGGCTGTTATACCCGATAGCGCCCATGGTATTTTGAACCGCACCGGCTACACCCTCATTCCCGTTGCCGCCTATACCGGTCGGCCAGTTTACGCTGGTTGCATAACCTACCCTGTTCCTCCATTCGTCGGAAACCCGTGACAGGTAGCTTGTCCAGACGTTGGTTGTGCCGGAACCGTCGGATCGGTGCACAACAGTGATCGGCGTACGCGGCAAATCGATACCGGGATTCAGCCCTGCAATTTTCGGATCGTTCCACCGTGTGATTTTGCCGAGGTAAATATCTACGAGTAGTTCTCCGCTGAAAACAAGCCCCTTGTCAATGCCGGGAAGGTTGTACGTCGGGACTACGTCAGCCAGTGTGATCGGTATATTGAAGGCCCTGCCCCCGGTTTTTTCCAAAACCTCAGCCATCACCTGGTCCGAGAGGTAAGCCTCACTCATCCCGAACATGACCGTTTGTTCAATGAATTGTCGTACTCCGCCACCGGAACCGATCGATTGATAGTTTACCGTTACGCGGTTGTTTGTCTCATCGCGGTATTCATCTGCCATTGCAGTGATAAGAGGGGCCGGGAAGGTTGCGCCTGCCCCCAGGATGTCCATCCTGCTTTCGGTTGAACTCTGTTGTGAGCCAGGTACGGCTTGCTGGCCTCCCGGATTGTCACCATTGCCTCCGCAAGAGACAGCTATAAAAGCCAGGCAAATTACAGTTATATATAATCGTATTGAATACATGTTATTTTTCCTTTCAGGTTTGATTGAGCTTCTCATAAAGCTGTTTCTGTGTTTTGGGTATTCTCTGTTTATCATAATGGCTCAATTTTACAAAGAGGCTGTTACCGTCATGTTATGCCACTGTTATGGAATCATTAACAATTCACAGTCTGTTCGACTCCATCTGACTGATAATTAACTACATGCCATTTCATTGGGCCGATTCTAAGAAATGTTCAGACTGCATCAGTCCGGATTTGTCAGACAAAGAATTCTTTGGCTTGCGTTGATTCATTATGCCCACCTGAGACGGCTAACAATTTGATAACGTCTGCTTTACATATTCATAACAAGGGGAGCGTAGCTTCAATCAGTTCTTAATAAAGCCTGACAACTCAAGTGAGCCGGCTTCAGTATTTGTATGAAGCCGTCAATACAATCTGAAGAGGGGATGGCTTTTCAAATTAAAAGTAATCCATACGTAGATTTATACGATGAATAAGCGAAATCAAACAGGGATTATTCTCTCGATAGTACTGTTATGTTTTGTACCGTTAACAACTCAGGCTCAAAGCAGTTCGGAAGCCGAAGCTGAATCTGCAATAGTAATAGCTGTTCCAAACCGCCTGTCGGTCAGTGAACTGAAAATACGAGGCCGGATTCAGAGTCAATATGCCAACTCATTTGGAAACAACAACAATACCGGAATTGATGCAGGGAAGTACAGCAGTATAGAGATGCGTCGTGCCCGTCTGGGCGTTCAGGGCAAAGTCTATGGTGATTGGAATTTTATGATTGAGGCCAATGTCCTTTCAACTGTCGATCTGGATGCTGCGACTTTAACCTATGCCGCAATTCCCCAGGCAAACGTCACATTGGGAAAAGATAAACCGAGGTTTGGACACGAACAAAACACATCTTCCGCCAGCATTCTTACGTTTGAACGTACTATTCTGGACGGACACCTGAACGGTGGTAAACCGCTTGGGCTCCGGGTACATGGAAGGATCGACCTGTTCTCTTATTACCTGGGAGTCTATAATGGCGAATCCGTGGGAACCGGTCGCATGGGCAGTGACCTCGACACCTACTTGTATAATGCAAGTGCTGGATTCAACCTGGCCGGTCTTTTAGGAGTGGATATGAAAGCTGACCTTCGGGTCGATTATCTGCATAACGGTGGTGATACAGGGTATTATAATTTTGAAGACGCCTTTGCTTTCAGCGGCCATTTTGGTTTTGGTGAACTTGATCTTCGCGCCGAATATATGACCGGTGAGCGCTATGATAAAAACAGGATATACGGCTTCTATGTGATGCCATCTTACTTTTTTGTACCAGACAGGTTTCAGGCTGTATTACGATATGAAAACGTAAATAGTGATGCCGGGTTGGGCCTTGGCCAGAATCGGTATGCAGACCGTGTACCCGGCCTGTTCAACGCTGGTAATGAATACAATGCCTTGTATGCCGGTCTCAACTACTTTATACACGGTGATAACCTCAAGTTAATGCTGGGTATGGAGCTTGCTGAAAACAGTAACGATGTGGCGAGTTCCGGCGGTAAAGTTGCAACCGTTTTTGGCGGATTCCGGATGCAGTTTTAACCTGGAATTTGAAAAAAATCGATCAATTCGACATAATCTTCAATTACACCGTCCAGTGTTTCTGCCGGAACTCCACCGGGAATAAGTATATAGCGAAATTCTGTATTTAGATTAAGCGTAAAAGAAGTGTTGTCGAGCCGCTGACTCAGAAGGGTTATTCGCTCCGGTTTCAAGGTGGCAAATGTAATAAATATTCCCGAATCAGCACCGCTTAAACCTCCCAACGTAAATGGCAGTGGTGTAATCATCCCCGACAGTTTATAGTATACAATAACGACCCCGTAATCATTAATCTCCTGGGTAAGTTCCGGAGCCGGAAGATGATACATCGCATAATTGCGATTGAGTATAGTAGTATCAGCTAAAGAAGAAACATCACCCAGCCGCAACCAGTCCGAATAAATCACATTAGCCGTACCCGGAGAACCTTGCAAGCCTTGCGGTCCTTGCGGTCCCACTTCACCCTGTAAACCCTGTACCCCTTGCGGACCTGTCGGCCCTTCGCAACCTATTGCAATTGTTGAAAGCGCCAAAAGAACGCTTAGAACGGTATAATATTTATATGATCTGTTCTTTCTTACTTTATTAGCTGTTCCCATAATAACCCCTTTTCATTTATTATTTATCAGTTATAGAAATGCATAAATGTATCTATATTAAGTTGAAGAAAATTATGAATCAAGAGCTAACTGCATAACGGGCACCTGGAGATCGTCAATCATCTGATTGAGAACCAGTTTCGGTCGATATTACTTGACTGAAAATCTATCAATATGCTGTGAACAACGACGGGTCTCACCAGTTCCCGATTCTGAATTTGTGGCCGTTGTTCAACGACAATTAGAATTCCATACCACGCATTGCCTCATTAAAAACCTTTTTCAAGTGGTCGCTGATCGGAGGAGTTTAATCGGCCCGAATATCTTACATAAAAGCGCCTATTCTTTGTCTCACAAATCTGTTATTTTTATAAACTTGTCATCAGAAAAATATTTGATGCAGGCAGTAGTTATTTGAACAGCACCAGGAGTGCATGCTTCATGTGCCTTTTAGCTGGAAACTACTCATTATAAATTTATAAGACCAATAAAAACAATAAGATGAAAACAATATTCCCGTCATATGACGTCATTGTAGTGGGGGGCGGCCACGCAGGAAGTGAAGCTGCGGGTGCGGCTGCTCAAATGGGGGCTAAAACCCTGCTGATTACGATGAACCTGGAGGCCATAGCAAAAATGTCGTGCAACCCGGCCATGGGTGGCGTGGCCAAAGGGCAGCTGGTCAGGGAAATCGATGCCCTTGGCGGGTTAAGCGGACTGGTCAGTGATCAGACCGGTGTGCAATTCCGGATGCTGAACAAAAGCAAGGGACCGGCCATGTGGAGCCCGCGTTGTCAGAGCGACCGGGCTCTGTATGCCAGCCGGATGAGGGAATTTTTGGAGGAAAAAGAGTCGCTGCACTTCAGGCAGGATAATGTCGTCGATCTTATTGTCAGTGATGATCAAAAGAAAGTAGAGGGAGTGATCACGCAAACCGGTCAGAAGTTCTTTGCCAATGCCGTAGTTCTGACGACCGGTACCTTTGGCAACGGTTTGATCCATATTGGGGAAACCCAGTTTGG
>SKRC01000269.1 GCA_007118695.1 Balneolaceae bacterium
ATCACCGCCACCCGCATCGCTGGTAAACGATATTTTGGAGCCGTCCGGGCTGAACCGCGGCTGCACCTCGTAGGCCAGGCTTTCCCGCAGGGGGGTGGCTTCCCCGCCGTCAACCGGCATGATATAGATGTTGCCCAGCAGGTCGAAGACGATCTTCCTGCCGTCCGGACTCACATCCAGGTTCATCCAGGTGCCTTCGGTGGTCTGGAAACTGACTTCGGTATAATCGGCCTGGTGTTCGGTAACGTCCCATTCGTCATTGTCGTTATGTTGGGCAAATACAGGGCAGGCCAGTAGAAAAGCGATCAAACAGAGTAAGGAGTAACGCATATCTTGAAAATTGGTGAATATTTTGATTGATGGATGTTAAAAAAATAAATTCAGAAAGTGGAATAACTGCTGGCTGGAATGATCTGGAAGATGCCAATCAACACGTTTCTTGCGATTTTAGGGCCTCGTCAGTCAGGCAAAACGACGTTGGTGCGTCATTTACTGCCCGATTACTGCTATGTGAACCTGGAATTACCGGATATGCAGGATTTTGCATCAAAGAACCGGTAGTGATCAATCGTTTCATTCAGGATATGCCTATCCGCAGGGCCAGCAGATTTTACAATCGAAACCATCACAAAATCATAAATAATTCTTTACAAGCTTTAAATAGTTTAAACGTTTTATTTTTGAAACGGATTTTTCCCGGCAGATCGCGGGAGAGCCGGATAAATTATCAACCCAATTAAAAATGAAAACATATACAGGGCTGCTATGAAAAAATCGTTATGGTTGCCGGTTATCAGTCTCGCCATTTTGTTGTCTGTTCCCCTGGCAGGGGAGAAAGCCCACGCTCAGGAACTGAAGATAGGCTTTGTCGATTACTACTCGGTATTGGAAGTGATGCCGGAAATGAGAGCCGTAGAGCGGCGGCTCGAGAATTTTTACCGGGACAAACTTTCAGAGCTTGAAGTAAAAGAAAGAGAGATCCAGATGGTCTTTGAAGATTTTCAAACAAAAATGGAAGTACTTTCAGCTTCTGCCCGTCAGCGTGAAGAGCAGCAGTTGAATGATCTTTGGCTTGAACTGAGGCGGTTTCAGAATGAAGCACAGCAGCAGCTTCAGCAGCGCAGGATGCAGCTGATGACCCCGCTATTTGAACAATTGCAAACTACAATCAATACGGTAGCACGTCAGAGAGACATCGATTTTGTGCTGCAAACAACGACAGCTAACGGAGATGCCATTATTTTATGGGTAGATCCCGCGGTTCGCCAGCAATACGATCTAACTGATGCCGTGAAACAGTATATGGATATTATTTAGGCTATTCATGTCTCCCCAGATCTATGATCTGAACATCCAGCATATCCTGCAGTTTCTCCGGCGTCGTGGCGGCTTCCAGGTCAGATGCACTCATTTGTTGGAGAAAATCAGAAGGAATATGGACCGCACGGAAAAACAGATCAAAAAACTCGTCATTTTCACCAAGCGGGTAATTTGCCTCGAGATATACCTGGAGATCGACTTCGGTGAAATCGAAATTCATCATCCGGGTTCCATCGTCGGTGAAATCGGTGATCGGCAGCTGCCGCCATACTTCCAGATCATCCTCCTCTATAAAGTCCTCCAGGACATATGCCAGCATCACGTCAGAGATTAACACATCGATTTCGGCCGGAATATCCTCAAAAACCAAAAATTCATTGTCTTCTGTCAGGTCAGCCGAAAATTCAAAGGATGTCGGCAGAATTTCCGGTCCGGGTGGCCCCTGCGGGCCTTCGGGGCCGGTTGGCCCTTGTTGGCCTCTGCAGCCAATCAGAAGAAGAGTGGGTGTGAGCAACAGGAAAAGGTACTTTCTGATGTAAGGTTTCATAGTATTGGAGTTAGTTAAAGGTAAAGATGAATACATACATGTTAACCTCTTGTACTCCAATCTATCCTATAAGATTCATTCAGGATATCACACGATCATGCGAAGCAATGTGAAAGGAGTCAGGAGTCAGGAGTCAGGAGTCAGGAGTCAGGAGTAATTTAGATGTTGAAAATACGAAATAATTTTAATAAATACTTGATATTATTATGTTTATTCAAAAAATAACATTAATAGACTCATGTCAAATGTCACTCGGTAGATTTACGGATAGTAGTCGATTTATAGACTCAAGCTGTCACCAATTACCTGCAAACTGCTATTGCCAACTGCCAACTGGCCACTGTCGCCTGCTACTACTGCTTCTGCCCCCTGCAACTGTCACTCCTCTTCAGCTTCGATGAATTCGGCTTTTTCGGGTTCCATATAGGGATAGGTCCACTCTTTCGGCGGCACCCGGGTCTCCTTGATTGCGCGCATCGACAGCCACCGGTACATATTGGGGACACTGCCAGCCTTGTCGTTGGTGCCGGATTTGCGCGATCCGCCGAATGGCTGCTGGTTGACAATCGCCGCAGTCGGCTTGTCGTTGATGTAGAAGTTGCCGGCCGCATCACGCAGTGCATCGTTCATCTTGCTGAGCGCATAGCGGTCGTTGGCAAAAATGGCGCCGGTCAGGGCGAATGGTGAGGTTTGATCGCACAATTCAAGGGTCTTCTCGAATTCTTTGTCCTGGTAAACATAGATCGTGAGCACCGGCCCGAAAATCTCCTCTTCCATCGTCTTGAACTTCGGGTCCCTGGCCAGGATCACCGTCGGTTCCACGAAATATCCTATAGAATCATCGTATCCGCCGCCGAAAATGATCTCGGCATCATCCGATTCCTTCGCATAGTCGATGTACCCGGTAATCTTGTCAAACGCTTTTCGGCTGATGACCGCTCCCATGAAATGGCTGAAATCCTCTACATCCCCATAGGTAACCTCTTCAACCTCAGCCAGGAACTTCTCGCGGTATTCCGGCCAGATCGATTCGGGTATATACATCCGGGAGGCCGCCGAACATTTCTGCCCCTGGTACTCATAAGCAGCACGCAGGGCGGCTACGACCATTGCATCGACATCAGCGGTGTTATGGGCAAAAATGAAATCCTTGCCGCCGGTTTCTCCCACAACTCGCGGAAAGGAGTGATACTTGCTGATGTTTTGGCCGATCTTTTTCCAAAGATATTCAAACGTTCCGATCGAACCGGTAAACTGCAGGCCGGCCAGGTGCGGACTTTCAAGCACCGGATCGCCGACATCGGCGCCTTCTCCCGGCAGGAAGTTGATCACCCCGTCGGGGACTCCGGCTTCCTGAAGCAGTTTCATAAAATGATAGTTGGAATAAATTGCTTCCGGTGAGGGTTTCCACAGGGATACGTTGCCGCACATGGCCGGGGAAGTCGGCAGGTTGCCGGCGATGGCGGTGAAGTTGAACGGGCTGACGGCAAAGACAAACCCTTCTAAAGGACGGTACTCCACCCGATTCCACATGCCATCAGGCGAATAGGGCTGATCTTCCATGATCCGGGCCAGGTACCAGGCGTTGAACCGTAGAAAATCGGCCAATTCACCCACAGCCTCTATTTCTGATTGCTGCGGGGTTTTCGACTGCCCCAGCATGGTGGAGGCGTTCATCGTATAGCGCCACGGGCCAGTGACCAGATCGGCCGCCCGCTGAAAGATGGCCATCCGCTCTTCCCAGGGCATCCCGGCCCATTGCCTGCGGGCTTCCAGGGAGGACTCAATGGCCATTTTTACCTCTTTCTCACCACAGAAATGGACGGTAGCCAGCTTGTGACTGTAGTTGTGTGGCATCACCACATCGGCCGTGCGGCCGGTTTTGACTTCCTTGCCGTTGATGATCGCGGGAATCTCAATTTCCTGCGATTTCAGCTCCTGCAGTTTTTGCTTCAGTTTGCTGCGTTCCGGCGTATCGGGTGCATACGAATTGTACGGTTCGTTCTCAGGCTCCTGGACGTTGAAATAGGCATTCGGCATAAATTCTTCTCCCAAATAGTTTCGTGGTTTGATTTGCTGTTTTCCTGAAAGATAATGGTTTTGACACTCCTTCGTAAATATAACAACCAGCAGCAGGGGCTGGCGTTCCGGAGGGTACTGCCACCAGGGCTCGAAGGTACGAAGCTATTACAAAGAGTAGATTGCTTTGTACCGGCTTTTACTTTCCATCCCTGATTTAGCTTGACCGGGGCGTTTATGTGATATTGATGATGTCAAATGTCAAATGGAAAATGTACTCTATCCGAGAGTTGCCAAATGTTACAAACATAAATCAAATTAATAATTCTATGGCTCTGCCTCGGGGTAGTATAGTGAAACTTTGTGTCGTCGTGTCTCTGTGGCCTTCTGCACGACTTAATTAATGGAAAATAATTTAGAAAATGCGTAAATTGGCGTAGATATTAATGCAATATGGCGTAATATGAACAAAAAACTAAAATACACAGACTTTAAAACCGATTCGGAGAAAGATCGGAATATTGCACATGAGCCTTACATCGTCTGGGGTTTGGAAGAGGCAGCCTCTAAAATAGATCAGGGGCTTTTTACAGACGTACTCTATACAATCCAAATGCGTCTGGGGCTGTCAAACAAGGAACTTTCAGAGCTACTCCAGATTTCTTCACGTACACTGGATCGCCGTAAAAAGGAATCGACGCTTCCATCCGATGAGTCCGAGCGCAGTTATCGTGTTGCCCGCCTAACCGATCAGGCGTTTCAGGTCTTCGGTGATGCCAACAAGGTAGCAGAGTGGTTTTCCAGACCAAACTATGCACTTGGCAACCAAAAACCCATCGATATGATAAAGTCCGAGCCGGGTGCCCGTCTTGTGGAGCGGCTGCTTGGTCAAATCGAACACGGAATCAGCGTTTAAATTGTGGAAACAGTTCGTGTCTGGCGAATATCGCACCGGCGGTTTGCTGATACGGCATTTACCGGAGAGGGAGCCCGATTGTTTGGTGGCCGTTTCAACAGTGAAGGCAAATCTGTTGTATATACATCCGGGAGTTTGTCGCTGGCATTGCTTGAAATGCTGGTGCGGACAAATGACAAGGACTATCTTTCCTCATGTCTTTTTTTTCATGCTGATATTCCTCTTTCTCTCGTTCAGGAAGTTGCATCAGATCAATTGCCTGATGACTGGGATGCTTTACCGTATGGAACAAATTCGCAAAAGTTTGGGGATGAGTGGATTGATAGCCGGCGTTCAGCCGTTCTTAAAGTACCCAGTGTGGTTATTCCCGTTGAGTGGAATTATGTGATCAATTCATTGCATGTGGATTTCAAACACATTGAGATATCGAGACCGGATGAGTTGGTGTTTGATGAGAGGATGATGGTTAGTAAGTAATGCAACGGGAATCCCGAAATCCTGTCTATCGGGTACGCTCTCTGGCCGGATTGTTCATCTCTCTGTCATAAGATGGATCCTCACTTTCATCCATATCCATCGAAATCTGTTTTTCAGATGAGGTTTCCTGCCTGAAGGCTGAAAATCTGCGTGTAATGATCGTTTGCAACTGAGAAATGGTTTCATTCAGCTTCTCTTTTGCTTTTTTCTTGCGGTTGTCACACCAAACAAAGAATAGTTTGGAGAGTCCTAAAAGTGCGGCTATGGCAAATATAGCAGAAGGGTTGCCGGTTTGAAGCATGATTGTTAAAATAATCACTGACCCTGCCAGAGCGGCATATGCAGGATAGAGGAGCATGTTGTACGTCTTCAGGCTTTTTTTAATCCGGATAGTTGATCTATTGCCTGTACTTTTTACCTCAACGTTTGGTGAATTTCTTGTTCCGATAAATTTGATGATACCCGGCGGGGTTGCTTTCCAGAAAATACCGTCGGGACGTCTTTGTACCTTTCCGGGACTGTCAAATTCATATTCAATGATCGAACGCAGTTCGGCCCACGTTTTTTGATCGAGTTTCCCACTGGCAAAACCCATCAGTTCTACTTCATGATTATTCCCTGTATCCAGAAAAAAGGGTTCTTCAATAGGGATCCCTTCAAGCTCTATTGCTGCCTGACGTACGTATTCGGGGGATAAACCGGATTCTCGAGCAATTTCTTCAATTTCATCCAGGGATAGTTTTTCATGCGTTCCGGGAACAGAATCGGACCCCTTCGATCTGTTCTGAATTTCAACCGCACGGGCAAGTATCGTTTTTAAATCCTGTTGGTCATACATGGCAGTCAATATTTTCTGCAATCTAATTAATTGAAAAATAGTTTTCAGAAAAAATCATAACAGTGTTGCAGATCCCTGATTTAGCTTGACCGGGGGAGGGGTATATGTCAAATTGATGATGGAAAATGTTATATGTCAAATTTGACAACTCTCGAAAAGAATACATTTGACATTTGACATCATCAATATCACATAAACGCCCCAGTTACCCTGCAGGAAGAACTTATCCAACAATCACTTTTTCCGGAACTCCTCAATATACTTCCGGGTAAACTTACTCATCACCAGTCGACCGCTGATTTCGGCGCGCTGCTCAAGTGTGGAGTCCCAGTGGCCGGTGGACTGCCACATGATCTGTTTGAGTTCCCTCATCGCCTCAGGGTTGCTGGAAGTGAGTTCGCCGGCCAGCTTGTCGACGGCCTCATCGAGCTCTTCAATCGAGTCGACCACCTTGTTGTAGAGACCCTTCGATTCGGCCCACCCGGCATCGTGCCAGTTTCTGGCGTCGATAGAAAGGGTGGCAAAGGCGGAGGTGCCGATTTTGCGCCCAATGGCCGGGCCGACTACAAACGGGCCGATCCCCAGGGCCAGCTCGCTCAGTTTGATCGATGCATTGCTGTGGGCTATGCTGTAATCAGCCGCTGCGGCAATCCCGATGCCACCGCCGACCGTCTTGCCGTGAACCCGGGCAATGATGAATTTGGGACATGTCCGCATCGCATTCTGAACATGGGCAAACCCCATGAAAAATTTCTTCCCCTCATCAAAGTCGGATACTGCCAAGAGCTCATCAAACGACGCCCCGGCGCAAAACGCCCCATCGCCTTTGCTGCGCAGCACCACGACCCGGGATTCCTCATTCTCTCCGGCCTCGGTAATGGCCTCCGCCAGCTCCTGCAGCAGTTTCCCCGGCAGGGAGTTGCCTTTCGGGTGATGAAATTCAATGGTGGTGATTTGGGAGGTGGTTTTTGTGGTGATGGTTCCTTGTGAGGGCATTATACTATATGAAGTTAGACTGTTAAAAAAATATGAGAAAAGAATTCAGAACTCAGGAGTCAGAATTCAGTAGGATTTTGTGTTTATGTTCAAATTTCAAAAAAAATGTAAGGAATGATAATGTTTTCGATCATATGTAGAAAGAGTGTTCTTTTAATTGAATTTTTAATTTTAAGGGGATTATAAAGTGAGAAAACCGGAAAAAACATTTGAAGATTTAATTGTTTGGGAAAGGGCGCATGAATTTGTTTTGGATGTTTACAAATACACAAAAAACTTTCCAAAGAGTGAGCAGTACGGACTTGCTTCACAATTCAGAAGGGCCGCTGTTTCAATTGCAGCGAATATTGCTGAAGGCTTTAAAAAACAGAGCAAACCGGAAAAGATTCGTTTTTTGAATATAGCTCATGGTTCATTAGAAGAATGCAGATATTATATAATTTTATCAGATGATCTGGGTTATGGCTTGAATGATGATTTAAAATCCAAATTGCAGGAAGTGAGTAAAATCCTGAATGCATACACCAAAGCTATCCTGAATTCTGACTCCTGACTCCTGAATTCTGAATTCTGAATTCTGACTCCTAATTTTCATCCATCTCCAGCCTTTCCCGCCGTTCCACGAGCGTCAAAATCGTGTACTCCGCTACCAGCTCGTCTTTCTGATTGGTCACTTCCACATCAAACCAGACCATACCGAACGGCTTTGGGTCGGTTTCACGCTGCTGGCGGACGGTTTTCTTTTTGACGATCAGTTTGGCCCGGATAGTGTCGCCGGGGGCGACGGGAGCGAGGAAGCGCAGCTCTTCCAGGCCGTAGTTGAGCATGACCGGCCCGGGCGCCGGATCTACGAACATACCCGCTGCCGCCGAGAGCACAAAATAGCCGTGAGCGACACGCCGGCCGAAAATCGACTTTTTGGCCGCTTCTTCGTCGAAGTGGGCGTAAAAATGATCACCGCTCAGGTTGCCGAAGTTGACGATATCAGCTTCGGTGACCGTGCGGCGATGGGTTACCAGGTGCTCGCCTGTCTTCAAGTCTTCAAAATGTTTGCGGAAAGGGTGGGCATCCGACGGTTCGGTTTCAGCTCCCTGAATGTGCTGCCCGGTGATGTTCATAAGCGTGGTGGGCGACCCCTGCAAGGCGACCCGCTGCATGTGGTGAAGCACCGACCGGGCTCCTCCGAGCTCTTCGCCTCCTCCGGCACGTCCGGGCCCGCCGTGAACCAGCGACGCAATCGGTGATCCGTGCCCGGTCGATTCTCCCGCACTGTGCCGGTTGATCACCATAAAACGCCCGTGATAAGGGGCGCAACCCAGGGTGATTTCACGGGCGAGCGCATCATCAGCTGTAAAAAGGGAGCCAACCAGCGAGCCGTCGGCTTTGTTGGCCAGGGCAACGGCCTCTCCGGTTGATTCATACGGCATCACAGTGGTCATCGGGCCGAACGCTTCGAGCGTGTGCACTTCATCCACCTGCATCGGTTTGTGACAGAGCAGCAGCCGCGCACCGCTGAAGGCGCTATCGTGCCGGCCGTTGCCATTGCCGTACACCGTATCGGTGACTTCCATAAGTTTTTGCAGCTGCTGATCAAATCGTTCCGCCTGCTCAGTGCTGGCGAGCGGTCCCATCCGTGTCGCTTCTTTTACCGGGTCACCAACGGTAGTCTTTTCCAGCCGTTTTTTCAGCGATTCAATCACATCCTCAACGCGTTCTCTCGGAACGATGGTCCGCCGTATGGCCGTACACTTTTGGCCGGTTTTGACAGTCATTTCATTGGCAACCTCTCTGATGAAAAGGTCAAATTCCTCCATGGCGGGCGTCACATCCGGCCCGAGGATGGAACAGTTCAGCGAGTCGGACTCCAGGTTGAAACGGACACTGTTTGCAATGATATTGGGATGGCTCTTCAGCCTTTTGCCGGTTTCGGCTGATCCGGTGAAGGCGACCATGTCCTGGCTGGTCAGGTGGTCGAGCAGGTCACCCGGCTTATCGGCCGCGATAAACTGAACGGATCCTTCCGGCAGTATTTTTGATTCGACAATATCCTTGAAAACCTCATACGCCAGGTACGATCCCAGGGGAGAGGGCTTGATGATGGAGGGCATTCCTGCTATAAAAGCCGGAGCCAGTTTCTCCAGCATTCCCCAGACCGGGAAGTTGAACGCGTTGATCTGAACCGCCACCCCGTGCCGCGGCACACAAATATGCTGGCCGGTGAACGTCCCTTTGCGGGAGAGGGTCACCTGGCCGCCTTCCACATGCCAGGGGAGGTCCGACAGATTTCTCCTCGCCTGACTCGAGATCCCGAAAGCCGTGATGATGCCGCCTTCGATATCAATCCAGGAGTCGCGTTTGGTTGCCCCGGTATGCGAGGAGATCTCGTAATACTTATTCTTCCGGTCCAGCAGGAATTTGGCCATGAACTTGATTTTAAACGCCCGTTCATGGATCGACATCTCACGCAGCACCGGCCCGGCCGTCTGGCGAGCGTATTCACACATCGCCTTGTAATCCAGATCCGCCTCCACCAGCGTTGCGACCTTGCTGCCGTCAACAGCACTGATGAGGTCTCTTTTGTTTCCTTTTTCGATCCATTTACCGCAGGAGTAGGAGAGGACGTTCATGGGAGTCTGTTTTTGGATTAATATGAGATTACGAAGGTGATAATGTCAAATTGATGATGTCAGATGGAAAATGTCAAATTTATGTCAAATGGATTTGGTATTTCCCGGGAAACGTTGCGTTCAAATCACATTTGACATATTCAATTTTACATCATCAATTTGACATACCAGGCTGCTTCCGGATTTCGAATCGGAATATCATTCTGAATTCTGACTCCTGGGTTCTGACTTCTTCTTTTCCTCCTCCCATGTTCGATAACCTTCTGCCTGATCCTTTCGATCCTCCGGCACATTCCGCAGCGGCTCGCACTCTTTCAGGGTTTCGCGCAGCTCTTTAGGCAGCCGCCGGTACCAGCCGGTACCTTCACTTTTCCAGGTGATCATTTCGTCGGATACATCCTTGATGATTTTTGCCGGATTGCCGGCAACCACCTTGCG
>SKRC01000047.1 GCA_007118695.1 Balneolaceae bacterium
AAAAAGCTCTATTTAGAGGAAATTGGAGAGCAGGGACAACGATAATGAACATTGTTTAGCCACAATTATCCGATAACTATAATACTACTTTTCGGATGTTGAGTTAAATAGTCCACTCGTTTGAAAGCCTCGCGCACTAACTTTTTAGCAGTTTTGGCAACCCTCTTTATATATCCGCCCCGGAGCCGGCCTCCCCTTCCTGTTGCCGGGTGAAATGTTGTTTGATCTCCGCACGGGTGAGCATCCAGCCAAGCCATACAAGTACACCAATGGCAAGCATTATTCCAATCATAGGCCAAAACCTCACATCATGGCCGGTCAAATAGGCACCCACCGCAAACCCTGATATCAAGACAATGAATAAGCAGATAATACAAAGGGTGATTATTCTCCAGACTTCAGTCCGAACCAACAGGCCAATGCCCGCAAACAGTGCAAGAGCAAACATTTGAATTCCAAAGACCCCATGCAAAACATTATAAATCATCACCCCCAGGTTGTAGAGCCCGAAAAGGATAAACAGTATAGCGACTATCTTCAGGCTGTTCGGATAGGCATCTTGATCGTTCATATCGAAGTTCTGATCTGTTGAATAAACCGGCGAATTCCGTACAGCATCAAAATCTCCCTGCATATTGTCATCCTGATGCTGTCGGCAATTAATACAATGCTGCTTGAAATCTCAAATCATCAAATAAACTCTTTCAATATTCAAACCCAAAATAATCCAACACTTACATTTCGTAATAGCTGGTTAGTTAGCCCTTAATATTAAAGCATCCGTTAAGATGGATTCGCGTAATGCTAATGGCAGTGTTGGTGAGCCTCTGACCATACCGTTCCGGGAGGACAATCCTGCCGGCTATCGCCGCCGGATAATGCCACAACAACAATTACTAGCCCGAGAAGAATTGCAAGCACCAGGCCGGTTACGCCAAATTTGGAAATCAGCCCTGAATTATCTTTCCCCCGGCAACAATTCTTATATTTTTTCCCGCTGCCGCAATGGCAGGGATCATTTCTGTCTGGTTTTTTAGCCATACATTTACTTTTCGATTTAGTTGAAAATTCTGATGATGATACATCCGGCAGCCTGAATGAAGACCAAGCTACATCTTCATTCATGGATAATGGCTAAAAATTCAATCAATCACCAGCTGTATCCACCGTCACCGAGACGCATCTGGAATAAGTTCAAAAAATGCCTCTTCGCGTATGAACAGGCAGTCGATTGATTCGGATAACTTAACTTCCAAACCTTGGAGCCTGTCAAACTTCTTTTCTAAGTCATTGTTTTTATTGAATCGGTGATTTTAATACTATCTCTAAGTTCAATAAAAACAATAGATCCATATTCTAAGAAATACGGACTCTTGGCAAAAACTACCAGATTGGCGACCTGGCACCGGAAGAATATTTAGTTGTGCAATCTACTACAATTTATGATTTTATCGTATCAAACCTTTATTCCATCGAATACTGTAATCCACAAATCCTTAAATCGTTTTCTAAGAACAACCGGCCCACATGAAAACTATATTTCTACTGAAACCAGTTTTACTCACTGTTTTCTGTCTTTTTTCCTTCCAAACATTGACAGCCCAGGACCAGTGGCAGAGAGTTGAAACTGAAAATCAGGCTACTGAACGCCATGAAAATGCCTTTGTAAAGGCTGGCGATAAATTTTATCTGATAGGTGGTCGCGGCCTCAAACCGGTCGACATCTACGACCTGTCAACGGCAACCTGGTCGAAAGGCGCCCCTACTCCCATTGAGATCTCCCACTTTCAGGCGGTGAGCCACAATGGACTGATTTATGTAATGGGCGGACTCACCGGTGGCTGGCCTTCAGAAACCCCGCTTTCGAATATCTTTATTTACGATCCCAAGATCAATAAATGGCTGATCGGCCCTGAAATTCCTCCGCATCGCCAGAGGGGAGCAGCTGGTGTTACCGTTTATGATGATAAAATCTATCTGGTAGCTGGAATCGTCAATGGCCATTCGTCCGGATGGGTTTCCTGGTTTGATGAGTTTGACCCGGCGACCAACACCTGGAGAGAGCTGCCTGATGCACCCCATCGCAGAGATCACTTCATGACAGCTGTTGCCGGCGATAAACTGGTAGCTGCCGGCGGCAGAAAATCGGGCTATCAGGGGCAGGGGTTCGAGGCCACTTTTGGCGAAACCGATATTTATGATTTTAATACGGGAAAATGGAGTACACTTCCCTCACCGGAAGGGGATATCCCGACACAAAGGGCCGGTACCGGTGCCATCGCAGTTGGTGATGAAGTGATCATCATTGGCGGAGAAAGCGGAAATCAGACCGTATCCCACAATGAGGTCGAAGCCCTTAATCCGGTAACGGGCGAATGGCGGCAATTACCCTCGCTGCAAACCGGCAGGCATGGAACCCAACCGGTCCTCTCTGAGGGGCGTCTGTTTATTGAAGCCGGAAGCGGCAACCGGGGAGGTGGTCCCGAACTGAGTAATCTTGAGATGTATGCCATTCCCGGGTTGCATGCCGAAAAAGATGAACCGATCGTTGCCGGCACACTTCAACTGTCTGATGAGAGCCATGACTTCGGAACAGTCCGGCCTTACGCGACCCGGACAGCGACGATTGAGCTGAGCAACATCGATGGCAACCAGGGGATTCCGTTCACGTATGTCATACTGACCGGGAGTAACGAGATGAAGGTCGATTTCCCCTTTAGCTTCCCGTACGTACTTGCGCCAGGTACATCGGTCAAGTTCGATGTTCACTATACTCCTGAAAGCACTGAACCTACCGAAGCTTCCGTTCTGATCAAAGTCGCTGACCGCGGGAATCGCCAGCCGGAGGAAATTATTTTTAAAGGCAACCAGAATTGATAAATAATTACTGCCTTTCCCACACAATGTGGGCACCAGGTTCCTCCTTGTTTTGGTTTAATTTATTATGCACCAATTAGATAAGGAATGTGATGCTTTTTTTGTGTGAGCTACACGGATCACGCAGGCTCCATCATATAAAGTGCACCGGGGTTACCATCGGTCAGAATATAAATATTTCCATCCGGCCCTTCTCTTATGTCCCGAATACGTCCTATTTCAAATAACAGGAGCTCTTCATCGTGAATGACGGTATAATTCTTAATTACAAGCCGGCGGATTCTTTGGCCTGCCAAACCGCCTGATAAAAGATTTCCCTGCCATGAAGGAAAGTTATCCGCTGTCACCAGTGCAAGTCCCGAAGGCGCATGAGTAGGCAACAATTCGTATACCGGATCCACCATACCCTCCTTGTGGCGTGCCACGGTCCATTCATCTTCAAATTCCTTATCATCACTGTAGCTTCTTCCAAGGCTTACGACCGGCCATCCATAATTGTTACCTCTTTCAATATAATTCAGTTCATCGCCGCCACGCGGGCCGTGTTCAGTAGCCCAGATTTCATTGTTTACCTGATCAATAACAAGCCCCTGTATAGCTCGGTGGCCGTATGAATAGATTTCACCGGCTGCATCGGGATCATCAAAAAAAGGATTGTCTGCAGGGACACTGCCGTCGTCATTCAGTCGTAATATGGAACCGCTGTGATCGGACAGATCCTGGGCAAGAATCTTATTCTCCCATATGTCTCTGATGCTCATATAGAGGTACCCCTCACTATCCCAGGCCAGCCTGGAAGCGCAGCGAGCACACGGATCAGAATAACGGTTCTGAACAAAAATCTCCTCCATATCCACAAAATCATGTCCGTTCAGGCGGCCCCGCACCAGAGCATGAGTTGCATTGTCGTCCGGTCCCGGCCTGGAAAAGGTCAAATAGATCCATCCATTCTCCTCATAATCGGGATGAAGGACTACATCCAGCAAGCCATTCATTCTGTCATTCACTTCAGGCGTGCCATTCACCACTGTCAGTTCTCCATTTTCTAAAATATTCAGTCTGCCGGGGCCTTCCGTTATCATTTTTCTGCCATCAGGTAAAAAAGCAATAGACCAGGGGCGTTCAAGGTCTCCTGCTACTTTCAATACTTTGATCCTTTCATATTCTGTCTGGAACTCTTTTGTATTCCTCTCAGTTTCTTCCTGGGCGCATCCAATACAAACAACCGTCAGGACAAGGAGAATTATGAAAAAATTTGATTGTTTCCTGGTTCTAATTTGCAAACCATTTTTAAAAACCTTCGTATGAAATGAAATAAAACTTAAATTACTCCCCACTGCATTGTCCTATATATTTGAAGTTTGAATTTCCCACAACCAGTAAATTTCGAATGAGAGCAAAAATACATAAAAAAATCTAGTTTCAGACAACCGAACCATTATCGATTTTCTATCCTCCTGCAGGTCTCTATCAGTTACTTTTCTATTTTGCGAAGCAGAACGCAACAGGTGTATACCCTCGTCGGGATCGTAATTAAACAAGTCGACGGGAATTATGCTTATTCAGGGTTTTGTTTCACCTGTCGCGCATAATCTGGATGAGAATGCCTGCAATAAATAACAATATAGCCGCCACATTGCCGTAGCTTCCGATGGTTTGCAAGACAGGAATCCACGCCAGGTCGCCGATGACCCGTACCAGTAAAAACCCGTGTAACAGTCCAAATGGGAGATAAAAATAAGTGTGGTAAGGAATCATTATACCGGTAAGAGCCGGAAAAATAACTGCGGCATGTGCAAAAATCATACTGAATACAAATCCGACAAATACCATGTGCAGCAGTGCGTCGTAGGATGGGCCGGCAACCGGGAAACCGGCTGCCAATCCGTAGATTCCACAGAGTATCAGCCAGCCGTAGCCTGAAAGCAAGCAGATTGCACTGTATCGGGTCCACTCAACAGACTTGATTGTTTTGCGTGCGACATCGTACCGGATCAGCCAGATGGCCATGGCGATTAACAGTAGGGACATGAGGTACCATGGCAGGTTTTTATCCAGGTGCAACAACGCCACCATGATCACCCATAGAATTATCATAGCTGCAAACAGATAGACGGCTTTTATCGGGGGACGCATAATCCGATTGAGTTCCAGCCGTTCGCCGAAAATGGTCAGCATCGGGAATGCAACCCACCAAAATACCAGTTCGTAAACCGGTTGGCCCTGCATATACAGAATATTTCCTGTCAGCAGCGACAAGCCGGCCAGTACCATAATTGCGTGATAAGTAACCGATTGCAACACAAACAGGTATCCCAGGATACAAACCAACACAACTGTACCGGCAATCAGGAAAAACCCTCCTGTTACCGGCTGCCCGGCCAATAATAGCAACATAGCCAGAGCAAGGCAGACCGGGGCGGTATATGTCCAGGGTTTCTGCAACGCTGCCGCCCGTTCCAGCGAAATAAGCGTTCCGAGGAATCCGTTGATCATCAGCGGGCCGTGAAGTATACCATTATTAAGATGCAGATCGGCAGCGGCTGTCATTCCCATCCGCAGCAATCCCGTATACAAACCCAGCAGCAGGCTGCCACCGGCAGTGATCAATAACAGTGTAAACAGCAGGTTCGAAGTTCTCAACATTGAGGTGAAGCTTATTATTCATCACCTATCAAACAGGTGGATATTTTCAGCGATCATATTTGCCGACCAGGGTGGATCCATTACCACATGGAGTTCGGTTTCGACGAGATCGGAGAGTACGGACATCACCTGTTGCTCAATATAGCGGCGAATCGGACAACCCGGGGTTGTAACTGTGATATGCACTTTCAGGACTTGATCCTCCATATACACCTGGTAAAGTAATCCCAGGTCCACAATGCTGATTCCCACTTCCGGATCGATTACACCCCGTATCCGCCGGACGGCCTCGTTCCGTAAGGCAGTTTCATTTATGGCCATTAATTTATCCGGTTTGCACATTAACATAAGTTTGTCCTCTTTGAAAGTGGTAAGGCTTGCCATGCTTAAACGACACAGAACCGGATGATGTATATCCCATCCCCCATCTGCCGGGGAACACTGATCAATGGGAAAATGAATACCAACCTCAAGTCAGTTTCAATTACAGACGCAACAACTGATGGCTATATTTTGGAAACTTTGATTGTGAACTCACCCGGTACTGCTTGAAGATACTCCCATCTGAACGGTTCAGTGGTTTGTGCTTTTATTTTAAAATAAAGCGGTTTGGGATCGTGATCATTCGTAAATATAAAAGCTTCCCCCGGTTTTAGTTCGTGAAAAGCCCCAAAAACCAGCTGAAGCCTTTCTATACAGGGATGGGAGCGCACATCAAACTCTTTTATCACCATCTGATTATTTGATACTTTTTCGTTCCAATCTCCGGTTTTCATAATACTACCATTGGTAATTGATGGTTTGTCTCAGTGATCCATGATAAAGATTCACTGAAAATGGATTACTCTTTAAAGTAGTGAAACATAAATTAAGATAAAAGAGTATTAAATATAGAAATAGACGGGTATGTAGATTACATTTGAAAAGCCCCGATCGTATACAGTACCGTTTTCTGCTGAATAAAGTTTAGACTGTCCTTTTAATAGGCCGGCCCACACCTCTCAATGTGTACGATTCCCGTACCGCCGGAAACGGTGAGCAATGCTATCACAGGCCGTTGCATCGGGTGCCGGCCGGAGTCAGCCATGGAAATTTAGTCCTGTGTTTTTTTGATGGTATTCAGGTACCCTTCGTGGGCCAGCATTTTTCCAGTTTCATCATATGCTTCTTTTTCTTCCGGCGCCCAGGTGCCCAGCCCGTCCACATACCGGTTGTACATGCAAAAAGCCGCAGCAATCAAAACGGTGTCGTGGATTTCCAGGCCAGTGGCTCCTTCTGAGCGTGCAGCTTCAATATCTTCCGGCTTTACCTTGTTACCCAATTCCCGAACCTTTGATGCGATGCTAAGCAGGGCCCGCAGTTTCGGAGAGATGTCGGTTTTCTCAAAACCCGCCTTGATATCATCCAGAAGATCCAGGTTGCCGTCAAGATGATGGGCCGCAGCTGCTCCATGCGAAGAGTGGCAAAAATGGCATTCATTCTGGTACGATACAGAAGAAGCAATCATTTCACGCTCGGCAGAGGTCAGTGTTGATGGGCCCCGCAAAAGAGTTTCTGCCAATTCACTCAGAGGTTTGGCTGTTTCCGGCCGGTAGTGCATCAGCCCCACAATACCGGGGAATTGATTGTTGAGTTTGATATACGCCATAGGGTTGTAACTTGTTAGTGACTTGTTATGTGATGAATTAATGAACAGCTTTTCCCTGAAACAGTCAATACAAATATTCAGGAGATCCATATTGGTCAGTTCGATGCTGAAAACAGCGAATATAGCCTTGGCACCCGGAAACCGTGTAAACAATGTAAAGTCACAACGGCTGAGCAGGCTAATGGCCGCATATCCGAACCCCGGTATCCGCTGCCGACACTTGCGGAAATACAAACATTTTTGATCAACCTACGTTAAATACAAAAGCTCCGGCGGACTTCCCGCCGGAGCTTTTGTACTTCCGCTCATTCTCAATTGATGGATGTACTTGATTGCAAATTGTAAATCAGGGATATTCGTCCCTTCTCTCTTATTGGGCAAGTACTACAACCGTATTGCCTTCGATGGTAACCGCTGCTATTCTCGCAAGTAATCGTCCTTCAACAGAAGCACCGGTATTCACAGCTATGGATTGGTCGGCCATGATGGTTCCCTTCATTACTGAAGTTGTACCAAGAGTAGCTGATGTACCCACCTGCCAGAATATATTGGATGCTTTTGCATCGCCGGCTAAGATCACCTTGCGATCTGAACTTGTTATAAGTGTGGAGGCAATCTGAATAATAAAGACCGCGTCGGCATTTCCTTTGGCATCAAAGGTAAGGTCACCGGATGAAATCTCCAGCGAACCACTTGACTTATAAAGCCCCGGGGTGAGTGTTAATCCGCCAAGATTACCTGACAGCAATACGATATCATCAGATGTTCTGCCGGCTGCATCATTATAAGCAGTAGTCAGATCATCTTTGGCTGTTGTCATATTAGACGGAGTTGGATCTCCATAATCAGAAGCATATACATTTCCCGTTATCTGGGCTGATGTAGCAAACTGATCGCCGGTCGTGTATTCAAGTGAAAAGCCTGTTATCTCAGAACCCGCTGAAGGGCTTAACCCGATACTGCCTGTTATGGCTGATGTCGGAATATTTGAGATCTCTGATCCGGCCAGGATCACATAATCACCGGCTGTTTGCATATTAACTGCTGACTGATCTGTTGTTTGAATAGGGATCACAATCGGATCATCATTATCATTAACGCCGGTAGTGTTGTCACTGCATCCTGTCATGACCGAGGCCATTAGTAGAACCGCTAACGTGACTGTAGATAAATATGTAAAAATTAAATTCATAATTAGTAATAGTTACCCGATAAAACGGGTTATATATGATATCATTATCATGCCTGTAGTATGCAAGTAAATAGAAGAGTTTCTGTTACATAGCAGATGCAAAGAGTTACATAACTTACTGTTGGAAAACGATTAAGCATTTGAGGTGATTGGCCCTTCAATTACTGATTTTACAAATACTTTTATCCATTGAGGATATGAAAAACAAAAGGGAAGCAGGTGCTCAAAACCTGCCTCCCCAATGCTTATTTCTCTTGATTTCTTTATTATGTATTGCTATACGAAAACTAATCGATTTTCTTCCGGTAACTATTACAGAATATTAATTAAATGTTGCACATTCCACAGTTTTTAAAAACACTTTTATCGCAATCAATTCGATCATAAAACTTACAAACTGTGAATTGTGAATATATAATGATTAGATAAAATAATTAAAATCTACACAAATTTATCTTATGTATACATGGCTAAATATTATATTCACAAAAGAAAATGAATTTGACCCAACTATGTATTCTACCCTGCCAAGATTATTATCCAAACCAAGATAAAATGAACATGAATAAACAAGGTCAAAAGTAAAAAATCCGAATCTCGCCAACTCTCCTGATTAATAAGAATATGAATATTGATCCTGCCCAATTTATTCTATTCGGGCAGTTACCAATTACAAAAAAAGCACTCTCCAACAAGTTATGATCTGGTTTTTTGATGCCAGCTCATTTCCTGCCGAAAAGTGCCTTACTCTCTCTTAATAAAGATTAGTTTGTTGATTGCAGCCGATCTACATACTCTGGACTGGCATATATAGCCACCTCAATCCGACGGTTCTTCTGTCTTCCCGCATCAGTCTCATTTTCGGAAATAGGCTCATATTCTCCTCTGCCGACTATTTGGATTCTGGATGAGGCAAGCCCTTGAGTAACCATGAATGAACTCGCAGATTGTGCGCGGCGTTCACTTAACCCCAGGTTGTAATTCTCATCACCTCTTGAATCTGTGTGACCAACAATCATTAGAATAGTGTCATTATCCCGATTAATGATTCTGGCCAGTTTTCGAAGATTATCGTATCCTTCCTGGCGCAGAGCTGCTGAGTCAAAGTCAAACAGTATACCACTATCGAAACTGACAGCTATTCCTTCTTCAACACGCTGAACGGTAACTCCTTCCATCTCTTCTTCCAATTCTTTGGCTTTTCTGTCCATATTGCCCCCGATAATTGCACCAACAGTTCCGCCAACAACCGCCCCGCCAATGGCGCCCGCGGCCGTATTGCCAAGAGTTTTACCAATAACAGCACCAACAGCCGCTCCTCCTCCTGTTCCTATAACCGCTCCTTTAGCCGTATTGCTCCAACTCTTACAACCTGATACCAACAAGGCTGCAGCCAATAACATCGATATGATGAATGATGATTTTACTAAATTCATAGTCTTTGATTTTATTTTATTTTATTTATTCCTGGTATCTGTTTAGTGAAATCCAGGACTGACCGTAGATCGGCTTTTTGAAGTCAACTCATTCCTGTCGAACAGCACCTGATTCACTCTTGATGTACGCTTAGGGTTTTCCCTGTCACTTCAATGAAATACCGGTCTGGGTCATCTCTGCTCTTGCATCTTCAATTGCTGATTGAAGTTTTTCCAGTTCATATTTCAACATATTACCATTCCGCACAGTTTTGTCGGACAATGATGCAATGGATGTGATTCCTTTGGTTGTTAAATCGTTTGACATGTAGGAATCTATCTGGCTTACATCAGAAACATAGCTCCTGAAAGCTTCTTTTAC
>SKRC01000106.1 GCA_007118695.1 Balneolaceae bacterium
ACTACTTTTTGATCCTCAGGCCTGTTTTTTACATTGAACCTGGTACCCAACACCTTAACCCAGGCATCGTTTGCATGGACGACAAACGCAACATCAGAATTGTGTTCCACTTCAAAATACGCTTCACCTTCCAGGTATACCTCTCTCTCTTTGGAATCAAATCGCTCTCGAAATCGAATGCGGCTTTCAGCATTTAAAAACACCTTACTCCCATCATTAAAAGTCACCTGTGATTGATGACCCCGTTCAGTAGCCACTTCTCTCATGGCTTGCTCTGAAACTTCATGGCCTGCAGTTGCAACAGATAAAGCCACATTTTCAAAATCAATAAACAACCATGCTGAAAACAGGCCTAACATGATAATTGCAGCGACTTTTATCCACCTGGAAAAATTGGAATTGGAGTAAGAAATAGATCTGTTTTTCACTAAATCATGAAGTTCATGACTGTTAAATTCTTTCTCTTCCTCATCGAATATTCCACTTCCAATTCGCGTCGCTAATTTATCCCAGGCAATTTGGATATCCGGTTCAAATTCTTTTTTTGGCTGGACTTCCCATATTTTCCTGAGTGAATTTAAAACTTGCCGGTTCTGAGGATCGGCTTCCATCCAGCGTTGGATCTTTATTTTTTCTTCCTGATTGCATTCGCCTGCCAGGTAGCGATGTATCAGATTTATGTCAGAGACACGACTCATTGAATAAAGTCCTCATTTGATTTTTAAGTGACTTTTACTTTAATGGCGTATACCAAAACGGATACCCTTAATATTTTTTTAGTTTTTTTTAATAATGGTGTTAATCCATTGGAAAGGCGAGTCAGTAGCCTAAAAAAGAGGTTAGCTTTTAATTAAGATATTGCTCACAAAGCTGATCATCAATAGAACAGGCATATAGCTGGAAAGCTTTTGTCGAAGTGAATTAAGAGCTCTGCTCATGTTTGATTCAACAGTTTTGGGAGATATTTCCAGTACTTCGGCAATTTCACGATAAGTAAGTCCCTCCAGTCGATTCAGCTTGTATATCATTCGGGGTTTGTTTGGAAGCTCTTCTATCGCTATTCGGGCAGCCCGAACAAAATCACTCTCTTCCGGCTCATTTATAGTATCCGATTCGGTTATAAATGTGCTCAGGTAAGCTGAATAATCTTCAACGTATTTGTCATACGTACTTTCCTTTCTCCAATAATCAATCGCACGGTTTTTGACCGCTCGAAAAAGGTATGTTTTCAAGTTCCGATCTACAGTCCAGCTTCTTCTGTTTTCCCAAATCCATACAAATATGTCCTGCACGAGGCCTTCTGCAATGGACTGGCATTGCACATATCGAAAAGCAAAACGAATCAGAGGATTGTAGTATCTTTCAAAAATTATTTTAAAAGCATCTTTATTACCCTTTGTTATTGCTTTGATCAGATAAACATCGTTTTCAGCTACTTCTGAATCCAAAGTACCCTTCGACGGATCCCCCGGCGTATCTATCATATCACATATATTGGAAATACAGGATTGGTATCATTAATCCATTGATAATATACAATAAATAAAATCGTGGGGTTTTACCAATTTTTAAAAAATGGTTGACTTTAAGATGGAAGAAACCTTGGCAACAAACTCCGGACAGACATGAAGCTGATTTCCAGAGGCTGTCATGTTCACTTAGACATGTAATGCAGGTGAACATCTTCGAATACGTTTTCAGGAGTAGAAGTGTCCCTGCATCTTTTATTTATCAATAAAATTTATAGAAATTACATGATTCTTATAATTCCGGTCTCATATATCCATTGTTTTCTTCACTCTGATTTTAAAAAAAACGAGCCGGTTTTCACCGGCCCGCTTTCAATTCTGACATGCATTCACTAACGGTCACGTGCCACATATAGAACCGTCATTCCACATCCCACCACATTCTTGTCGTGAGCGTGTTCGGTCCCTGCCGATTCATCATTTCCTCGAAGTTGGAAGCATTCAGGAGAGCCTCATCTTCCGGCACGGTCATTCGACTCGGTATCATACCACCGGTGTCACTTGCCGGATGGGGATCCGGATTGTCGACAGGCGCCAATTCGATTGCAGGATAACCGGTTCGACGATAATTGATCCAGGCCTCTACACCATTCTGCCATGTTGCAGCCCAGTACTGTTCGTTGATCTGCTCGATCTGTTGCTCTTCGCTTCCCGTCAGGTTAAACGGATTGTTCGCCAAATAATCCTCAATCTCGGACTGAGAGATGTCGGTATCCCCGCCATATGTGCTTAACATGGTCATGGCCGCTTCTACCCCTCTGTTGTAGTGCTCCTCCGCTGACAGCGGAGAGATACCCCACCGGACTTCAGCTTCTGCGAGCATGAATTCAACCTCGGCGTAACTGAACCAGATCGACGGAGCCGTCAAAGTCTTGAATCGCGGATGGATGCGGGTGTAAGCCTCTACATCACCCGGGAAGCGCGGATGGCTCTCCAACTCTCCCGCGCTCCAACCACTCGGACGTCCAATCTGAGCTGCCGGAACTTCGTTAATACTACCATCAGGATTGACAACTGCACCGAAGATAGTTAGTCTCGGATCATCATACTGTTGCATCCAATCGACAAAAAACTGACTCAGCCAGTAGTTATCGTTAACCACATAGTGTTCGGCATTCGCATTAGTGTGTGCATGCAAGTTGGGTCCTTCCTCATGAGGGAAGATCCACATGTCGTCGTTGCTCTGCATTACACCGGCCGGGTGGTTGATGGCCGCCTGGGCCTCGGCCTGGGCACGGTCGGGATCGACTTTCACCAGCCGCATCGCCAAACGCAGCCGGACAGAATTACCGAACCGCCGCCACTGATCCAGGTTGCCTTCGAACAGCAGATCAGCCGCACCGTAATCGTTTTCCGTTGGAGCGCCGATCTGGTTAACCGCCTGCTCCAGCTCGCTGAACAGGTCATCGTAGATATCCTGTTGCGGGTCATACCGGGGCGTAAAGATCCCCTCATGGAATCCGAGACCAGCTTCAAAGTAAGGAGTGTCACCATAGACGTCAGTCAGACGCTGGAAGGTGAATGCACGAAGGATTCGTGCAACCCCCATGCGGTTGTCCACATTTTCCCCGGCTTCCTGCTTCTCCCGGAGCGTGTAAAGCATGTCCTGGACATTTCGAACAGTTGCCTCCCATCCCGACGAATACATCTTGACCCAAAGGTCCTCGGCAAAGGAGCGGTTCAGCGAATAGATATCACCGGTTCCCGTCCCGCCGGTCGTATGCTGCACCATATTGGCACCATAGATGATGTTCACTCTCGAAATCCAGCCGCGTTGGCCTGAATATCCCTTCTGAACAGTTGTCAGCAGGAATCGGTCATCGAGTTCCGTTGACTGTGTTGGGTTCTCGTTCATGTCTCCGAAATCACCGAGATCACAGGAGATCAGCGCTATAGCCAGTAGCGGCACCAGGCCTACAGTCAACAGCCGAAGCCAGCCCGTACGTTTACTTCGTTTCATTTGGTTGGTTTTGTATGACATAATAATAATCGTTTCTGGGTTATAGTTATTGGCCGGACTGACCGTCAAAACTGGACTTCGATGTTAAAACCGATCTGCCGCGTGTGCGGTACCGACTCCGATTCAAGTCCCTGTGCATTACCCCGGTTGATGCTTGAATTAGGGTCGATGTTCGGGATCGGGTTGTAAATGAAGAACAGGTTGCGGCCAACCAAAGAAACACTTGCAGTACGGATGCCCAAACTGCTTGTCCATTCAGCCGGCAGACGATAGCCAAGCTGAATCTGACGCAATGTGACCAGATTCTTGTCATAAACGAAGTGCTCGGTAATCTGCGAACTGATGCGTCCGAAATACGCCTGCGGTGTGGTTCCAGTCGTGTTCTCGCCTCCGTTGATGTCCACCCCTTCTCCGACAAAACAGTCGGTTGCCCACAGACCGGAGTCCTGCTGTCGATTTTGGTCACAGGCTGCACGACCCTGCAATGTGTTTTTGTGCAGACCGTTGCCATAGAGAGCGCGGTTGGAGTTGGAGAAGAGCTGTCCGCCCCATTCAGAGTCAACCTGAAGGTTGAGAGTCCAGTTTCGGAACGTGAGCCTGTTGACCCAGCCGAGCGTCCAGTCGGGTGTGCCGCGGCCGAGGATTGTCAGATCCCCCTGCACAGGCAGGCCGTTTTCGTGAACAATATTGCCGTCATCGTCGCGCAGATATTCAAAACCACGAATCGTGCCGAACTCCTCGCCCACCTGCGCAGTTATCCACGCGTTTTGACTCCGGCTCTGTCCAAGTGTGAGAATTTCCTGGCCTTCTACCAGCTCGGCAACAAAACCTCTGTTGCGACCGTAATTGAAGTTGCTTCTCCAGAAGAAATCGGTTCGTGCAACCGGCATGGTGGTCAGTTGAAACTCGATACCCCGGTTATCCAGGCGCCCCGCGTTAATCATGCGCCCACCGTATCCGGTGGCATGGGAGACGTTGGTCGAAAGGATCTGGTTTCTCGTCTTCCTGTCATACCAGGCAAAGTCGATCCCCAGTCGGTCATCAAAAAACCGAATATCGAATCCGAGTTCAATCTCCTCGGTTAAGGTCGGCTTCAGGTCAAGTAGAGGTATCGTACCCGTGCCGATATAACCGACCGGCTGTCCCATCTGCCCGCCCGGGAAGAAGGTGTAGGTCAGGCTGAGCTGATACGGATCCGTATCGCTGCCTACCTCGGCCCACGAGGCGCGAAGCTGACCATGACTCAACCAGTCGGGTGTGGCAAATAAATCGGAGAAGATAAAACTTGTTCCGATCGACGGATAGAAGAAGGAGTTGTTCTGCGTCGGTAGTGTGGAGGACCAATCATTCCTTGCCGTCAGATTGAGGTACAGATAGTCGTTGAATCCGATATCCAATGAACCGTAGATCGAACGGATTTCCTTCTCATTAAAGGAGTACCTGGCAGACTGGTTCTCTGTATTGCCGAGCGTGACCAGGCCAGGAATGATAAAGTTCGATCCACCGGCACCAACAAGTTCGAATTCCGACTTCCGGAGCCCGGCTCCGACCAGACCATCCAGCGAAATGGCCGGTGTCAGGTCGTAGGTACCGCTCAGGTAAAAATCATTGTTGAACTCACGGACGCGGTTCTCGTCGTCGAACATCCGTCCATTCGGCAACCATCCGGTACCCCATGGATCCACATCACGGCGACGAAGTGTATACCAGTCCATGCCTGTTCGTCCCGTGGCGCTCAGCCACTCGTTAAACTGATAATCGAGACGGACATGACCGATGATCCGGTCACGATCACTGATATTGTCCGCTTCATTCACTACCCAGTAAGGATTCTGCAGAAACGCACCCGGGGTCGGCTGGACCTCTCTGCCGGTTTCAGGATCCTTGAAGTTTTCCGCGAATGAGGAGAGCGGTACATTTCGGGCGGCACGGTTCACGATGGTATGAACGTTGGACGGAACGTCAGAGACCCACCCTTTTCGAACCGTGTGTTCATTGATATAATTGGCGCGAAGGTCAGCCGTCAGGTTTCCGATGCTGGATGTGGTCCGGACTGCAATGGAAGTACGGTCATGGCCGGCACCAGGTACCAGCCCCTGGTTGTCCAACCTTGACACCGACGCATAGTAGGTGGAACGTTCGGTTCCTCCCATCAGAGAGAGGTTGTTCTGCATGGAAATATCGGCCTGATAGAACTCGTCGACCTTGGATCCGAGATCCTCATACGGCCGCTCGACACCGTCCCACTGAATTGTGGGCGCTCCGTCAAACGGCTCACCCCAGCTATTGATGTTTGTTTGAAGTGCTCCCTGCTGGTTCAGTGGCCGCAAGCCTCCGGACCCCTGACCATACTGCGTTTGGTAATCGTGGTTCACGCGGGCACGCTCGTAGGTGATATTACTCGAGAAATTGACCGATACCTGGCCGGCTTCACCGCGCCGGGTGGTAATCAGGATTACTCCGTCGCGTGCACGCTCCCCGTAAAGTGCCGCTGCAGATGCACCCTTCAGTACACTTATATTTTCAATATCGGCCGGGTTGATGCTCGAAATACCGTCACCACCATCGGTGCCTCCCCACATACCTGCAGAACCGATGTTGCGGTTGTCGATTGGAACACCGTCAATTACGTAGAGCGGCTGGTTGTCGCCGGTCAGACTTGAGGCTCCCCGGATGACCACACGGGTAGAAGCAGCCGCTCCACCCCCGGTCGGAGTGATATGGACACCGGCGACCTGTCCTTGCAGAAGGTTGGCCATATTGGCTTCGGTACCTTCGACCAGATTTTCGCGATTCACCTGTGTAATCGCATAACCAACTGATCTTCGATCTCGTTCAAGTCCAATAGCAGTTACTACAACATCTTCCAACCCGACGATCTCTTGAGCAAGTTCAATATCCAATTGAGTCCGGCCATCTAATGGAACTGTCTGACTGGAATATCCGATAAAAGATATTACCAGCGTTTGTTGAAGGTCTGGTGTTGTCAGCTCAAAATTTCCATCGACATCTGTAGTCGTGCCTGTGGTCGTACCTTGAATAACAATTGTTACCCCCGGAATCGGATTTCCGGTTTCCGCATCAGTAACCCGGCCTGTAATGGTTTCCTGCAATGTTAATTTATCGTTTGTCAAAATTTCATTGACTTCACCTTTCTTTACCACAAGCTGACTGTTTTCAGAATCGGAAGATAAAATCAACCTTAAATTTGAATTACCCAATGCTTGATAAAGCCCGCCAAGTACTGTTGCCTTGTCATATTGTACTGTAACCGGTTTATCCCATTCTGAAGGGGCGACATCTTTACTATAAGCCACCTTCAACCCGGCTGTCCCTGCAATTTTCTGCAAGGCTATTTCCATCGGCACATTTGTAAAATCAATTGATATGATCTTATTCAGTGCATCCCGGCTTTTAACATTGATATTATCTGGGGCAAAATGCAGTAGAATTCGCTCTTCTTCTAACCTGTCGGTAATTGTTTCTGCAGAAACTATATCTATGTTCTGCCCAACAGCATGACCACTAAAAAGCAAGCATACACAAAGGGCAATAGCCCATATGCCTGACAATTTTAGTGTAAACTTCCTGAATGATTGTTGTAATTCATGCATCAAGTTATCCTCCGTTTGGTTCATTCCAGTATGACTGGATGTTTGGTTATTGACTCAAAATGATAATTGTATTAATCATTAATATTATCCGAACTATTTTCCAGATCATGTTACTTACTTAACAACTGGATTAATTACGATTTATATCCCTACTGGCATCTAAGAAAAAAGTGATCTGGTTATCCTTTATTTTATAATTCACCTCAAGATCCAATTGGATGACTCGCAGCACTTCATGTATTGAATCACCTTCAAATGTCGCTGAAAGCCTGAGTTTTTCCAGCCCGGGATCCGAAAGAGTAATATCAACCCCATACCAACGTTCCAATTTTCGAGAAACCTCAGTCAAGGTTGTATCATCGAATACCATTCGATTTATCAGCCATCCCAAATGATGATTTAACTCTACATTTTGAGTCACTGACAACTCCTGAACAGCACGTTGGAAATGTACCAAATCACCTTTTCCCAACAAGACTCCATCGCTTAAATCACTGGCAAGTCCATCATAGCCAACTTTGACTTCTCCGCTGGTTACAACTACCTGTATGTCCTCATCCTGATATGACTTGACACCAAATGATGTACCCAGAACCTGAACCACTACTTCGTCGGCAAATACATAAAAAGGCCTCCCATCATCGCTGGCCACCTCAAAATACGCAGCACCTGATAAATGAACTGAGCGCTTATCTTCGCCAAATTCCAATGCATAGATTAATTGGCTCTCTGAAGCCAGATTGACAACCGAACCATCATTGAGCTGAACATTTGCCCGCTCTCCCCTCTCAGTTGTCACTTCCTTCAATACCGTCGATTGTTCTCCGAAAATACCGCTGAAATAAATTACCCCAGATAGACTGAAAGTACCTACAAGCATAAAAATAGCAGCGATTCGGAGACCCCATGCCAGAGAAGAGTTACGGGATCTATTTTTATTTTTCCTGTTGCCGGTAAAATCCTTGTATAATTGATTTTCAGCTTCCTTGATTATTTCCTTATTTAATGAGGCCCAGTTTGCATCAACATTCCAGGATTGCACTTGCTGCATTTTTGTGTCCCAAATCTTTTGAACATCCTCCACGCAGCTATTAAAGTCCGGATCATCTTCAATCCGTGATTCGATTATTGCCTCTTCCCTACTGGAGCACTCCCCGGCAACGTAGCGGGCTAGCAAATTATAATTTATGTTCTTTTCCACAATGGAAACTCAATTCCGGTTCTAAGTTATAAAGCAGTTACATCTACCTGCATACCATTAAGACGACTTAACTGGAAAGGTCCCTGACAGCTAAATCTATTTTTTTTTATAATCGCATTGATATTTACACGATTTTGTTCAAAGGACAACAAAATCTCATTCCTTCTTACTGTAAATTTTTACAGAATAAGTGATAGGTTTTCAGGCTGAGCCCGGTCATAAATTAATAAGAAGATCATGGGCGGCTTCAGGAAAGAAGACAAAACGTTATTTTTAATCCTAATAATGTACCGGGATTATGGGATGCAACATCAGCGGGATTTTTCAAATAATATTAATGATGTTTATAAGCTGGATGAATGAGTTGTGGCCTCAGTTCAGACCGGGAATGGCAAAACTCCAGAGTTCGGAACGATCAGCGAAATAAATACGCCCGCCCACTGCACCAATTCCGGTTCGTGGGGTAACCGGTGGGTCACCTACCTTTTCATGCTTGAACGTTTCGGGGTAGATGCGTACGATTGCATCCGTAAACAGACCGTAAATATTATCATCGGGACCGACGATAAGTGTTCGCGGATCCTGGTCACCGGTAGCACGTCCGTATAATGGCTGTACATCCTCCTCGTAAATTATTTCTCGGGTTTCCGGATCAAAGACAAACAGGTGTGTATCTTTGTTGAGAGTACCTACGGAGCCTCCCTCCAGTCCGTAAATACCGTATACAAGGCCGTCAGGCCCCAGAATCATATCTCGTATGGTGTCGATTCCCGGTGTGACCGCTTCCTGCCAGATTATCCTTCCCACCTCTGGATCAAGTATGTAAAGAACAGCCTCTTCAGCCCGTTGCAGGCCGCCAATGACGGGGCTGACGGTGGTTCCACCGAGAAATGTACCGTCCTCCAGTGTAGTAAGTGCAAGTGTCGACTGATGTTCCACCGCATCCTTGTCTTCCAGCACTTTATACTCCCCCGTGTTTACATTGTAAAGCACCAGACCGGAGCCGGTATGCCCTGTAAATGCATTCCCACCAAGGAGTACATACCCTTTTGACGGTGAAGCGGCTATGGCACGGGCTCTCCATAAGGGGCTTCTTGATCGCGTATCTCCGAGAACTACATCTCTGGATTCCATGATAAACCGCGGGTTCATCTCGTGATCGGCTCTGTAAGTCCACTCTTTGAATGGGTCAAACTCAATCAACGCTCCACGCGGATATGTACCAGCAAAAATACGGTCTTCATAGGAAGTAATGGAACCCCACCTTCCTCCCACCGGGTTGTGGACCTCAAACCGGTCGGCCTGCGGATCATATGCCCAGATACTACCCGGATGCCCCGTAGTACCGTGAATACGGCCATCGGGCCCCGCGGCCAGGGCGTGAATACGGGCACCGGCAGCCTCATATTCAAACTCAATTTCTACAGTTTGTCTGTCCGGATCTATGGCACGCACATATCTTCCTGGCATACTGAGAGTCTGAAGAGTCCAGCCGTCGGGCATCTCACCCCGATACTGAACATTTTCGATTTCTTCGGGTGGCTCTGAAGCTTCTATAGGTTCTGGCTGGCCGTTGACAAGACGATGCCAATCCCCGCCGGGCACATGGGCATAGACCTGGCCATCAACAGCTTGCCGGAGTGTTGGAGTACCATCACCAGCTCGTTCGGCATCACCCTCAAGGAGTCGATGTGACTGTTCAGTTTCGGGATTAAAAGCAACCAATCGGGGTATGGTGGGACCAATAGCCAAATAAACCCAACCCTGATCATCAAATGCGATCATGTTTGGATACTGCAGCCAATCTTCTTCATTTACATTTTCATACCAGGTCAGC